>JAZUNC010000167.1:0-3920 GCA_045603945.1 Acutalibacteraceae bacterium
GCACTGTAATTTGGACTGCAAACTTACATATAAAAAATACGCACCTTAAAAATTTGGTGCGTATACTTTTCTTACATTATTTTTCTTCTGTTTTTGGCGTTTACACCGAGTATTCCACCTATAGCGGCAGAGATAATTGTAATAAGCGAGTGATACAATGTATTAAACGAAAATCCATTTTCGCTTATAAATAATGAAAAGAACAAAATCAGCAAATATATTATTCCTCCACAGATGAGCCCGTTTATTATTCCGCCTGATTTTATCTTTTTTGAAGCCAAAAATCCCGACACTAACGCCCCAACTCCTACACAGATGCCTGATATAGGTGAGGCATAGCTTTCGGGCATATCAGCAGCCAGCATCATACCCGCAGAAAGCAATACCGACAGTGCTATAAATATGACTCCTACCACCGCTGAAATTATATAGATAACAGTTTTTTCGCTGTAATTGTACTTTATTTCTTTATTCATACTTATCACTCCACTAAAGCATATGAGCCAGAAGCCATAAATATGAAAAAAACAGGTAGCATTTCTACCTGCTTTATCATTCAATTATACATCGTCATGAACGGTGAGATTCTGCTGAACAGCCCAACGAGCAATCTTCTGCTTGGTGTGGTCGCTTGCAGACTCAATAACAAGTGCATCTCCCTTAATAGATACAACTCTGCCGTAGAATCCACCGATGGTGAGTATCTCATCACCTATCTGGATGTTGTTACGCATCTTTTCCTCTTCCTTTTGCTTTTTACGCTGAGGACGAATCATAATGAAGTACATAACAACAAACATCAAAATGATGGGCAAAAGCATCAAAAGAGTTTCTGTAAGACCGCCGCCTTGTGCACTACTTGCACCAGAAGCAGTATCTAATAAAATTAAATCCATAGTTTTTAACCTCCAAAATATGTTAGTATATATTATACACATTATTTACACTTTTGGCAAGAACAATTTATTATTCTTTAAACTGATCTACTGCTTTGAGTGCCGCATCGTTATCGTCTGTAACAATAAAAATCACAAACTCCCCTACCGTCTCTTGCTTGGAATTTGACATACGAATATTAAATTGAGGATCATACATTCCTTTATCGCCAAGAGATAGGGTTTCTTTTCTTCGTTCGATCAAATCATTTAACTTTGGTACTGCATCTATGCCATTAGCCCTTAAAACCGCCACCTCATATGTGGTAGTTCCTGCACTTGTAAATATAGCATAATCGCTTATCAGAGATAATTCCTCGCACTCCTGAAACAGACCGTCTGCCCAAAGAGACAGCCCGAAGGTGTCGAGATTACCTTTGCTTTTTTCATAAATTTTGTCTTCCTGTGGACATTCGGTTGCAGCAACAATGCTGTTCATAATTTCTTCGCAGGTAACATCACTTTTGAATTCACCTTTTTGGTTGCAGGCTGTGGCAGATAAAAGAATTATTACCGCAAATACTAAACATATATACTTCTTCATACACTATTTCATCCTTAAATATGAAAGATTTTTAGATGTAGAAAGCTCTTCTATGCTTTCAAGTACTAATACCTTATCTATCCCCTCTTTAGCCGAAAGCTGGGCAACACTGTCTGTAAAATATCTAAGATCAATAAGAGTCAGGTCGTAATGCAAGGCCAAAAAGGGAGCTATACTATCGGCAAAGCTATCGCGGATTACCAGCAATTTTTCTCTTTGTTCCGAGCCGTCGGTTATATCTACTCTAGCGTGGTTTCCGCCCAGAAAAACCGCATATTTATCTGTGGTCTTAAGTTTATCTAAATCGTATAAAGGAATGCTTTTGCCATCTGCAATTACGATATACTCGGTATCCTTAGAATACCTATATAAAACTATTCTGTCTTTAGGGAAAAGGTAAAATCCCGACGTACGCATAGCGGTACCGCAAAAATCATCCGCTACCCACTCCTTAGTAAAATAATTTTCATCGTAGGGGGTATATCCAAGACTATTGCCAAGATTTTTGTATGCTATATAGGCTCCCTCGACAGTATAGTGATGGTCGGTGTGATAATAAGCATTACTACTACAAAGCGAATCGTAAAGGTCTGTTAAAGAAAACCTGCATGCTTCCGATACATCGTAAAGCGTTTCCCAAAGAGCCTTGTCAATACTTACAGGATAGCTTTTTGGAAGATATTCGGAAAACACATCAACCGTACATGGTATTGGGGCAACAGTAACAGGCAGCGATGTGTTGTTTGCAAATTCTTCTATACTCTTAAGATTTTCTTCAATGCGAACATCCTCTATAGACCGACGATTAATAAGGGCACTATTTGTATATATTACCCCATTGTTTTCTCCTTTTAGCTGTGCAAGTTCGAAATAAGCTTTCAAACCCACAAAGCCGTCTCTAAAGGGAAACTGGTCGGCTAAGTAATTTCCAAGTTCTGATGTGTACTCTCCTGAAAACAGTTTTTCGACTGTGACCTTAGGACGTTGAACGAGTGCACGATTTTCTTTTTCTGAAATGCTTTTATCAGGCAGGATAAAAATACTCACCGACAAAGCCGCAAGCACACAGCACAAAACCGTTACATATATCTTATCAAATAATTTCTTCATATTCTACCGCTATTTAAGGTTTAGCACCGAAGCGTCAGAACTGTTCATCATAATTTTAAGCAGATTTCGCTCGGAATAAAGGTATATTACATAATCAAGTTTTTCTGACTCAATCATATCTATCGGAAGATTATAATTATTAAACTCTCCCCAATATACGGTTTTAAAGCGGTCATTCAGCATATCATAAGAAACTTTTCCGAAAGAATCACGCATAATAAGTGCTGTCGGCAGTCCGCTACCGTTAGGGTTGTTTTCTGTCGCGGCATAAGCATTATCCTCTGTGAGATAAAGTCCGTTATTGTTGTGATAAACCCTTTTTAAAGTTGAGGTGGGCATCTTTAAAGAATAGAGGGTAGTGAGTTCTTTAATCCCTGTCACATTTGTTACGCCTTCTGAAGGATTGTTTTCAAATCCTATATATCTCGGGAAATTGAACAGAGCATCTCCGCCATGCATTTCCGCCGTATAAAATCCCATTTCAGAAAGAGTACGCGGCTTGGCTTTAGGGAAGCTTTTTGATATATGCTGTAAAAGGTCATAGGTTCCCCAATATGCACCATAGGTAGACCAGTGAGAATCGGTATGCTGATAGAGCTGATAACCTACACCGTCGTTACGGTGCTTTTTCATTGTGTTTATAGGATAAATCACCTTAGCTCCGCAATCCGTAGCGATTTTGCTGAAACGCTCGTACAGTCTCTCTCCCGAGGCTTTTTTAAAATCTGAGGGAACTGTTTCAGGATATATATCTGCAGATGACGGAATTACAAGAAATATTGTTTCAGCTCCAACGCTGTTAGCGGATTCGACTATTTGTGAAATATTCATGTATGCTATACTATCCATATTGTTGGAGAGTTTATTAGCATTTAAGCTGTAGCTAAGCAATGCACTGTAAAAATGCATCTGACCGTTCTTTCCGATAACAGGAGTATACTCTCCCGCATACATATAATTTTCGGACATCCAACTGTAACCGACGTAAGCGGTAGAGGGCTCTGACACCGTTTTATTTTTTTCCTTTGCCGTAACATTTAAATTGGTTGCTGCGGTATACCTTACCTGAGTTATAAAATACTTTTTGTCCTTACCTGCAAAGGGAACTGTTTCGGTCTTTGTAACATTAGTGCCTGAAATAGTAATTTTTTCGGTATTCTTAGAGCAATAGCCTGCCACTACACACACACCGTCTCCTACCTGTGTTGACACGGTTACGGTCGGCATTTGGCTTAAGTTGTTCTCCTTAGACGAGGACGAGATATCTGAAGAGGAAGGATTAGAGCTGTTTTTAGACGACCCATCATCAGTGGAGCAGGCTTTTGATGAAC
>JAZUNC010000168.1:0-2391 GCA_045603945.1 Acutalibacteraceae bacterium
TAAAAGTATTATTCTGCCTGTCCTCACCGTCTTTGGGGGACAGGTTTCTTATTTATTTTATGTTTCAACGGAGGTGAAACAATGCCTAACGCAAAAGTTCTCGAAGCTAAACAGGCAGCCGTTGCTGCCATCGCTGCAAAAATTTCCGACTCTGTAGCAGGCGTAATCGTCGACTACTCAGGAACTTCTGTTGCTGACGATACCGTTCTCCGTAAAGAGCTTCGCGAAGCAGGAATCGAATACACCGTTATTAAGAACACTCTCTTAAAGCGTGCAATCGCAGGTACCGATCTCGAGGAAATGTCTAATGTACTCGAAGGAACCACTGCTATCGCAATTTCTAAGGATGATCACACCGCAGCAGCCAGAATTTTAGGAAAATTCGCAGACTCACACGACAATTTCAAAATCAAGGCAGGTTATCTTGACGGAAAGGCAATCGATGTTGCAACCGTAGAGAGTCTCGCAAAGCTTCCCACAAGAGAAGTACTTCTCGCAACCGTACTTGGTGCTTTCCAGGCACCTATGGCATCCTTCGCTCGTGCCGTACAGGCCATCGTTGATAAAAACGGTGACGAAGCACAAGCAGACGCTGAATAATTCAAAAACTATATTAAATTAATTGGAGGAAAATAAAAAGGCACGAGAAAAAGAAACAGCAAACAATGAAGAACTTAAAGTTCTTACCGTTCTTGAGCTTTCTGAGCTCGTTAAAGCAGTAGAAGAGGAGTTTGGCGTATCTGCAGCTGCAGCAGTAGCAGTAGCAGGTCCCGTAGCAGGCGGCGCAGCAGCTGCTGAAGAGAAGACCGAGTTCGACGTTATCCTTGCTAACGCAGGCGCAGAGAAGATCAAGGTTATTAAGGCAGTTCGTGAGATCACTGGTCTCGGTCTTGCTGAGGCTAAGGCTCTCGTAGACGGCGCTCCCAAGACCCTTAAGGAAGCTGCAGCTAAGGAAGAAGCTGAAGCTATCAAGGCTAAGCTTGCTGAAGTTGGCGCTACCGTAGAGCTTAAGTAATTTAAGTTGAAACACACAAAAACCGCTGTGCATCGCACAGCGGTTTTACTTTTTGTATTTTTACTGAAATAGTTGGGCGAGAGCCACTATTGCCGACATTGTGAAAATGGATAGCAGGGTGGTGAACGCAACCAGATTTACCGAGGTATTAACATCGTTGTCGTACTTTATTGAAAATACGGTTGTGGCGGCGGCAACAGGTGCACTTGCAGCTACTACGAGCGAAACCAGAACGCTTCCTCTTACACCGCACAGAAGCAGTACAAAGAGTGATGCTACAGGTATAACTACGAGGCGTAAGAGAGAAACAATATATACACTTTTATCCTTAAGTGCGGCGACAATATTGCTTCCTGCAAGGTTAAAGCCTATTACCATCATCGCCATAGGGGTGTTAAGTGCTGCCATGGATTCCAGCACCGATGCAACAGGGGTTGGCAGGGAAACCGAGAACAGGAAAACAACAAGACCTATCGTTACCCCGATAATTCCTGGATTAAGTATTAGCTTTTTAACCGACATGGACTTTTTATCGCCGCTCATACATATGAGCCCGTAGGTCCAAACCATTATATTAAACACGGCAACACAGACAGAGCCGTAAAAAACACCCTCGTCACCAAGCACCGCCTTTTGCAGTGGAATCCCCATATATCCTGCATTGGAAAAGACTACGGCGAAGCGAAGTACTCGGTTTTTTTGTTGCTCTTTGCCACGAAATAGCAAATGTACTATTATTATCGAGGCAACCATAATAAGGAAGAAGCCTATAAGACATATAAGAAGTCCGTTAAGCTTGCTCTTGTCAAACTCAATATTGAAGGAATTGATTATAAGGCAGGGGGTAACGAAGTACAGAACAATATCTGACATTACCTTAGAGCCTTCTTTAGTGATGATGCCTGCCTTATTTCCTGCAAAGCCGAATCCGATAAGAATAAAAAGTATCAGAACCTGAACAAAAACCGTTGTAAAATTTGTTAGAAACTGTGCCATTCTATTTTACCGAATCAGTAAAACGGATGAATGCCGCCTTGCCCTCCGCGTTTCTCTTGTAAACACCTGCGTGTTCAAGCACTTTAGCAAATACTTTTCCGACCTCAGCTTTAAGAATATCGTCAACATTTTCTGCGGTAATGGTATAGTTTGTCTTAAACTCTTCAACCCAGTCTGCATGAGAAGCGGTAAGCTCGTTAGCTCTCAGGTCTTCGCCCTTTACGATTGCCTCGCCGAGAGCTGCAAGCTCGGTTTTAAGGCGGGCGGGAAGAACGGCAAGTCCCATAACCTCAATAAGTCCGATATTCTCTTTTTTGATGTGGTGTAGCTCTGCGTGAGGATGATAAACACCCATAGGATGTTCTTCTGTTGTAATATTG
>JAZUNC010000169.1:0-2237 GCA_045603945.1 Acutalibacteraceae bacterium
TCGGGAAGGCTTGTTCCTATAGAAACAATCGTAAGACCGATTATAACCGAGGGAATCTTAAGAATTTTGGCTACACTGCTGCTTCCGTCTACAAAAAGGTCGGCACCCTTTACGAGAAAGAAAAATCCTCCCAAAAGAAGAATTAAGTTAATCAAATAATCCATAATGCACCTCTTTTAAACAAACAATGGAAATTTATCATATAAAAATAGATTTGTCAATCAATTTTTCGTCCTACTTTAATTCCATATATAACGCTTATAACAGTGAAGGGTATCAATAAAACAAGCCATACGGCTGTAGCAATCGGGGGTAAAAATATTGTTATAAGCATCAGAATTCCCATAACAACCGTTTCATATCCTATAAATCGGTTTATTTTCCTTGCTTTCTCGGTATCAAGGTTATAATTTTTTACATAATCAAACTTGGGCAGGTAATTGCCTATTATAAGGAATATTACCCCGATAATTATTGCAACGGTTTTTCGTATGTCAATATTCCACCCCAGACTATACCCGAATGTGATTATCTGCAAAATAATGGTCATAATGGGGATTATCCATTTTGTTGCCGTTTCAAGCTTTATACGTTTGCCGTGTTTATAAGAATTGAGGTCATTAATAATGCAGCAGAATATCTGCAAAAAAACCATCATAACCGGCAGTCCGAACACTGCAAATCCCTTGGAGGCAAAATTATCAGCCTCGTTATAAATGTTGAAATGAATTGCCACTCTATCGGGCAAATCATTCCATAGGTATAGCCCCAAAAGAATCGGCAAAAGGCATATAGCAGAGCTTATTATAAGGCTTTTCCATTTTATAAATTTCATAGTTTTCCCCCTCCTAATGCGTAAATCCATGTTAATACTTCCTCGAACACAGAGGTATTAAGCTCGTAATAAATAAAATTTTTGTGCTTTTGTTCTGAAATAAGGTCTGCGTTTTTAAGCTTTGCCAGATGATATGAAACAGTTGCACCTGTCAAATCAAAATGTTCTGCAATTTCCCCTGCCGACTTTCTTCCGCTTTTGAGCATCTGCAATATATCGCGCCTGACAGAGTCGGAAATAGCCTTTAAGGTTTCATTCATTCCCATTAATATCACACTCCCTGCGAGGAATTTAGAAATATTTCTAAATAGATTATAGCATGAGGACAAAACGATGTCAAGGGCTATTTAGAATTTTATCTAAATAACCCTTGAAAGGTGAAAATAATCTGTAGTGTATAAATCTCGGCAGAGATTTATATCGATGAATCCGACTGCACCAAAAGTGCGACGGATTCAACGTGGCTCGTCATCGGGAACTGGTCAAAAGCATGAGCTTCTTTAAGCGTATATCCGTTTTCGCACAAGTATTTTGCATCGCGTGCCATGGTGGCACAGTCGCAGGAAACATAGACGAATCTTTCTGGCATCATACAGGCTATTGCCGAAAGAAGCTTTTCATCACAGCCCTTTCTTGGCGGGTCAAGGACCACCACGTCTGCTTTTTCGCCCTCTTTTATAAGCTTTGGAGCAACATTTTCAGCCTCACCGCAGAAAAATTCTGCATTTTCAATACCGTTGAGTTTTGCATTTTCCACCGCATTTTTAACTGCATCCTCCACGATTTCAATTCCTATTACCCTTTTTGCTTTTTTTGCAAGGAAAAGGCTGATGCTTCCAATGCCGCAGTAAAGGTCAAACACGGTCTGCGTTTTATCAAGATTTGCAAGAGACAGTGCCTTTTCGTAAAGAAGCTTTGTGGTATAGGGGTTTACCTGATAAAAGCTTTTATAATGCACTTTATATTTTATATCGCCGATATTGTCATAAATATAGGGCACACCGTATATTACCTTGTCCCTCTCGCCGTAGACATTATTTGTGCGGTCGGGATTTATGTTTAGTACAATGCCTTTTACAAAGGGAAATTCTTCCGTTATTCTGTCAACAAGGCTTTCGGTACAGGGAGGATTCTTTTTGGCAACGAGAACCAGAACCGCTTCGTCCTTTCCTGTCCGCATACAAACTCTGCGTAAGTTTCCGCTTCCGCTTTTTTCGTCATACACGGAAATATTGTTCTCTGTAGCCCAAGTACAAACCGCCTCTGCAACGCGGTTTGTACGCTTATCCTGCAAACTGCATTCCTTCAGCACGACTACCCTGTGGCTGTGGGGAGCATAAAAGCCTGCCCTAACTCCCTCGTCCGTTAAAACCACGGGGAACTGTGCCTTATTTCTGTAGTG
>JAZUNC010000170.1:0-2072 GCA_045603945.1 Acutalibacteraceae bacterium
TCAAGGGCTACGGCATAGGTTTTACTTGTGTCAAATATTAGCTTCATTTGAAGACCTCCCTTATAGAGTATATCAGTAAAAGCCGTGTATTATCACGGCTTTTTGTTTATCTCTGTTATATCGTAGGGTGTGGTCTGGTAAACAAAATAGTTAAGCCAGTTAGAATAAAGCAGATTTGCACTCGACCGCCAGGTAACGGCAGGTGTTTTTGTATCGTCATCATTGGGGAAATAGTTCACAGGAACCTCGATGGGAAGCCCTGCGTTTTTGTCCCTTAAATATTCTTTGTTCAGCGTATCGGCATCATACTCTGAATGACCTGTAATAAATATTTGCTTTCCTCGGTCGGTGGCAACGGCATATACGCCAGCCTCTTTTGAAGCGGCAAGGATTTTAAGCTCTGGCACTCTTTCTATATCCTCTCGGTCAACCGTTGTATGACGGGACTGGGGGACCATAAAGGTGTCGTCAAAGCCGCGGAAGAGGATAGAGCCTTTGTGCTCTACATAATGCTCAAAAACACCGAAAAGCTTTTTGTCAAGAGGTCGCTTGTCTATGCCGTAGTGGTAATAGAGCGCCGCCTGAGCACCCCAACAAATGTGGAAGGTGCTGGTTACGTGGGACTTACTCCATTCCATTATCTGACAAAGCTCATCCCAATATTCAACCTCGGTGAAATGCATATGCTCGACGGGGGCACCTGTTATGACCATTCCGTCAAAATTGCGGTCCTTAACCTCGTCAAAGGTTTTATAAAATGCAAGCATATGCTCTTCGCTTGTGTTTTTGGATTTATGGGTGGACATCATAAGAAGCTCCATTTCCACCTGCAGGGGGGTGTTGCCCAAAAGTCGTGCGAGCTGTGTTTCGGTGACTATTTTAGTGGGCATAAGATTAACAATGAGTATCTGCAGTGGTCGGATGTCCTGAGTAAGAGCTCGCGTTTCGGTTATAACAAAGATGTTTTCCTCATTTAAAACCTTGGTAGCAGGAAGCTCGTTTGGAATTTTAATAGGCACGGGTGTACTCCTTGTGTTTTTATCTTCCGCTTCGCGGAGATGTAAAAAGTGGGTTAGGGAAAGGGGAAAAGGGAAATAGATGGTTTCCCTGTGCCGCAAGGCACCCCTTATACCTTATCCCTTAACAGAGATGTTTCCTCCGCTTTAGCGGAATATTTAAATATTATTAAGTGCTTGTGTAATATCTTCAATAATATCTTCCGCACTTTCAAGTCCTACAGAAAGGCGGATAAGGTCGGGAGCTATACCTGCCTCGCGGAGCTGTTCGTCAGAAAGCTGACGGTGGGTATGGCTGGCAGGATGTAACAGACAGGTCTTTGCGTCGGCAACATGGGTAACGATGCTTATAAATTTAAGACTGTCCATAAATTTGATAGACTTTTCTCTGCCGCCCTTTACTGCAAAGGCAAGAACGCCGCAGGTTCCCTTGGGCATATATTTTTTTGCAAGCTCGTTATACTTGTCGCCCTCTAAATCTGCGTAGTGTACCCAATCAATCTTGTCGTTGTTCTTTAAAAACTCTGCAACCTTAAGTGCGTTTTCACAGTGACGGTCCATTCTTACATGGAGGGTTTCAAGACCTGTGTTGAGGTAAAACGCATTTTGAGGTGACTGGATAGAGCCGAGGTCACGCATAAGCTGTGCGGTTGCCTTGGTGATATATGCACCCTTTCCGAAACGCTCGGCATAGGTGATTCCGTGATATGAATCGTCGGGAGTGCAAAGTCCGGGGAATTTATCGGCATATTTCATCCAATCAAAATTCCCGCTGTCAACGATGCACCCGCCTACGCCGATTCCCTGACCGTCCATATACTTGGTGGTGGAGTGGGTAACAATGTCTGCTCCCCACTCGAAGGGACGGCATTTAACGGGAGTTGCAAAGGTGTTATCAACAATAAGGGGAACACCGTGGCTGTGAGCAAGACGGGAAAACTTATCGAAGTCAAGCACGGTACAAGTAGGATTGGTTACAGTTTCACCGAATACTGCCTTGGTGTTGGGCTTGAAATATTTTGCAAGCTCTTCCTCGGGAAGATCCTGATCAACAAA
>JAZUNC010000171.1:0-4081 GCA_045603945.1 Acutalibacteraceae bacterium
AAGCGGTCTTAGGAAGACAATGACTAGACCCAACTCCTTGGCTCACAGAACGACATGGCTACGATCCGACTTGTAGTTCTTTCTGCCGATATAAAGCGGGTAGACGGAAAATTTACCCTCTTTGCAAAGGGCGGAAGAGAAAACACGGGAATAGATGCTATCGAGTGGGTTAAAAGAGGTGCCGCAAACGGTGCAGGCGAAATAGTCGTAAACTCAATTGATACCGACGGTGTTAAGAACGGCTTTGACCTTGAAATGTTAGAAGCGGTCTGCAATGTAGTTAATGTCCCTGTCATCGCCTCGGGCGGAGCAGGCGGAATAGAACATTTTAAAACTCTTTTCCGCTCTCTTCCAAAGGTGGATGCAGGTCTTGCCGCATCTATATTTCATTTCGGTGAGGTCAGCATAAAAGACCTCAAAGAAGAACTTTCGAGTGACGGAATAAACGTAAGGAGATAGTTATGTTAGATATAAATACTCTTAAATTCGACGAAAAGGGTCTTATCCCTGCGATTGTGGTTGATGCCACAAGCAAAAAGGTGCTAACCCTTGCTTATATGAATAAGGAAAGTCTGGAGATTTCCATAAAAGAGCAGAAGACCTGCTTTTTCTCCCGTTCCCGACAGGAGCTTTGGAGAAAAGGGGAGACCTCGGGCAATTTCCAGCACATTGTCAGCATTACTGCCGATTGCGATAGAGATGCCCTTACGGTTTTAGTTAATAAAGAAGGTCCTGCCTGTCATACAGGGGCAGATTCTTGCTTTAACGATACCGTGTTCCAAAGCGAGGACAACCACGCTTTTTCTATGGATGGACTTTATGACCTATTAGTAGGCAGAAAAACCGATAAGCCCGAAGGCTCTTATACTACCTACCTTTTTGAAAAGGGTATCGATAAGATACTTAAAAAGGTTGGAGAAGAGTGTACCGAGGTAATCATCGCAGGCAAAGCCGACGATAAGGCAGAAACGGTATATGAAATTGCCGACCTCGCATATCATATAATGGTCCTTATGGTAGAAATGGGCATCTCGGTGGAGGACATAAAGAAAGAGCTTGCATCCCGTCATATTATTGACCATAAGGTTAAACAGGAGAAAATGACCAAATGATTTCCGACCTTCATACCCACACAACCTATTGTGACGGAAATAACACTCCCGAAGAAATGTTGCTTTCGGCAATAGATAAGGGCTTTAAAGTGTATGGATTTTCCTCGCATTCTCATCTAACCTATGATGAAGAGTGGAATATGAGCCCTGCGGAACAAAACAAATATATTTTAGAAATACTTTCCCTTAAAGAGAAGTATAATGGTAAAATCGATGTGCTTTTAGGGTGTGAGTACGATCTGCTAAGTGATAACGACCTTACTCCCTTCGAGTATATTATCGGCTCTTGCCATAGCATAATTAAAGATGGCGAGTATGTTTCGGTAGACCATAGTGAACAGGTTTTTAAAGATTGTGTAAGACGCTTTTATGACGGCGACTGCTTTGCTTTTGTAAAGGACTATTTTAGTATGATGTCCACCGCCGACAAGGTCGAAGCTGTCACTTTCTACGGACATTTTGATTTGATAAATAAGTTCAATAAGGGCTTTAGGTTTTTTGATGAAAAAGACAGACGTTATACAGAGCCGATGTTTACAGCTTTGGAAAGGTTGGCTAAAAGCGGCAAGCCCTTTGAAATCAACACCGCACATACCTACCGTCATAGTGATACCGAGCCGAGTCATTCTGCTGTTTGTTGGCTTTCGGCACTTAGAGAAATGGGTGGAAGCATCATAATTAACAGTGATGCTCATAGCTGCGACCGAATCGGATATAATTTTGGCAGGGCGGCAGATCTTGCAAAAAAGTGCGGCTTTAAATCGGCATTAGTCCTTAACTCAAAGGGCTTTGACGAAATCAAACTGTAATTACTGCGATTCTTGATTAGTAGGCAGAAATATCGACAGAAGAAAGGAATTGTGATACATATGATGGGATTAGAGTATTATATTGAGGTTCTTATTCGTCTGACCGTTGCGGTGCTGCTCGGCGGTGTTATTGGCATAGAACGCTCAGGTACAAAGCACGATGCAGGTCTTCGTACGCATATTCTTGTTTGCTTAGGTGCGGCAGGAATTACCCTTTTGAGCGAGGTGCTTATTAAAAACGGTTACACTACAGATATTAGTCGTTTGGGTGCTCAGGTAGTCAGCGGAATAGGCTTTTTGGGTGCAGGATGTATACTTGTAAACGGTAATAAGGTAAAGGGACTTACAACTGCCGCAGGTCTTTGGACTACAGCTTGCGTAGGACTTGCAACAGGTATGGGATACTACTTTATTTCTGTTACAATTACAGTTTTAGTGCTTTTAGCTATGCTTGCATTAAGACCGCTTGGTAACCGCTTGCAAAAGAAGGGTGTTTTTAAGGAATATCAGCTTAGAATTAAGGTGAAAAACCGTCAAAGTTTTCAAACGGTTGTTAATTGTATTATAGAGCATGAATGCAATATCCTTTCTGTTACAACCGAGGATGAGGATTGCTTCACGGTGAAAGTTTCTAAAACAACCGAGGAAGTTATAAGTGCCGTTATCGGTAGTATGATGGAAAATAAAGAAATAAAAAATGTAGAAAAAATTTAATCGGGGTTAACTATGGATTCAACAAAATTCAAGGACATAAATCTCTATCTTTTCGATATGGATGGGACCCTATATCTTGGAAACCGTCTCTATGATTTCACAAAAGAGCTTTTAACAACGATTAAAGCAACAGGCAGACGCTATATGTTTATGACTAATAATTCCGCAAAGAGCGTTGTCGACTACATTATAAAGCTTGAAAAACTCGGAATTTCTGCTGATAGAGAAGACTTTATAACCTCATCTCAGGCAACCGCATATTATCTTAAAAAATATTATCCCAATCATAAGCTATATGTTTGCGGCACAAAATCTCTTATAAAAGAGCTTGAGACAGAGGGCTTTACCGTTACCGAAAACCTCGATGAGGTAGAGTGTATAGTGCTGGGCAACGATCAGGAGCTTACCTTTAAAAAGCTTGAGGATATTTGTAAAATTCTTCTTTCCCGTGATGTGCCATATATCGCAACCAACCCCGACTATGTTTGTCCTACCGAGTTTGGAAGCGTGCCCGATTGCGGAAGCATCATAGATATGCTTTATAACAGCGTTAAAAAGCGTCCCATAGTTATCGGTAAGCCCGAGCCGTTAATGCCTTTGCTTGCGATGGAACGCACAGGCTATAAAAAGCAGGAGACTGCCGTTATCGGCGACCGACTTTATACCGATGTTAAAAGCGGTGTTAACGCAGGTGTCGTCAGCGTGCTTGTGCTATCAGGAGAAGCTACCCTCGACGACCTTAAAAATTCGGATGTAACCCCGGACATCGTCCTCGATAACTGCGGTGCCATTATAGAACAAATTAAATAAAGTGAGCTAAAAATGTTAAAATACCCAATAGAAAAATCCTGCAACACAAGTTGCAGGATTTCTTGATAGTATGTGAACACATAAAGATAAACGGCTACGGTAGGGGACGGATTGCCCGTCCCACATAAAATGTAAGATTAATGAGGAACGGCTACGAAATTGAATTTCGCAGCCGTCTGTTTCTCTACATCTTGATATATTCTTGCATTTCCTACAGCGTTATGATATAATTTTACCAGTATTTAATCATTATATAGTTTAGGAGCAACGGTATGTGGAACGATAAACTTAAAGCAGTAACCTTTAGTTTTGATGATGGAATTCAGCAGGACAAAAGACTTAAGGCAATATTCGATAAATACGGTCTGAAAGGCACCTTTAATTTGAATTCTGGACATTTTGGTCAATCGGGAGTCTGGCTGGGTGTAGACCATTCAAAGTTCAGAGCGGATGAGATTGTAGAGGTCTATGAAGGGCATGAGGTTGCAGGACATACCGTAAATCATCCGAATCTTACAGAAATTACTGATGATGATAAGGTTGTTTGGGAGGTTGAACACGACCGAAAAATGTTGTCAGATGCGATGGGCTATGAAATTGTTGGATTTGCCTATCCCAAAGTCGGAGGCCAAGCGG
>JAZUNC010000172.1:0-12949 GCA_045603945.1 Acutalibacteraceae bacterium
CCGAGGTAACTATACCTGCTACGAGATACTCCCAGCGGATGAGCTGACAGTAATAGAAGCAATCTCTGAACTGAGAAATATAGAAATACATAGGATTAAAATGCCTTATTCCCCAGGACAACCATGAGGGTAAAAGCTCAATAGGATAGAGAATGGGAGTAAGGTACATCCAAGCGGTGGTTACTGCATTATAGATATACTGAATATCCCTGAAAAAGACGTTTGCCTGAGCAAGGAAAAGACCCAGTCCCACAGAGAAGATATAGACCTGTATCAGAACTATCGGGAAAAGCAGTGCGTACCAGGAAACAGGGGTTCCCGTTGCCAGAATAACAATAAGCAGTGCGCCCATTGAGAAAACAAAATCTATAAGACCGCTGGTTATCTTCGATACGGTGAAAATATATTTAGGCAAATAGGTCTTTTTTAGCAGGGCGGCATTTCCCGTTATGGAGAAAATCGCCTGATGGGTGGAATTGCTCATAAAATTATAAAGAAGCTGTCCGCTGAACAAATATACAGGGAAGTTTTCAATATTACGGCTGAACATAGTAGAGAAAACTATGGTAAGCACAATCATTATAAGCAGAGGGTTTAAAACACTCCACACATAACCGAGAAAGCTTCGGCGGTATTTAAGTTTAATATCTCTGGATACCAGCTGTTTAAGCAAGTCTCTATATCGCCAAAGTTCATTAAGCATTGGCTTGCGGTCCGAATTACTCATAACTATCTCCTATCCGAAATCGCGGTTTCCTTTAAGCCTCATATACAGTCTTGAAGAAAGCAGCTTATCGAAAGTTTTTTTACTTATATGCATATGGTTCATCAAAAGAAACATTTTATACTGCTTCTCGCCCAGTTCCCATACACGGGGCATTTTCTCTTTAATGACTGACACCTGATTTTCTGCCTGTGCTCTGCCCTGCTTTTTGTTTTTATTCACAAGAAGCACCGTTGTCAGATAGCTAAGCCACAGTACTTTCGTCTTCATGCAGACGAATTCCTTTGCAGAATCGGAAATATTTAAGGCTATCCTGTTATACTCGTCAATAATACGGGACAAAACCTTTTCGGTGTGGGATACTCGCTTTAGCTGATTTTCTTCAGAAACGCTTTGTTCCACATCACCTATGCGATAGTCGTAAATAAAAATGTCCAGCGGTGTTACCGTTTTTGCATAGCAGGCCGGAAATGTAGCAAACTCGTGGTCTTCATAAAAAACATGCTCGGAAAGTGTGAACCCTTGCTTCTTATAAAAAGCGGTATTATAGGTTATACCGTGAAAAGTAAGACTGCGTTCAAATTTTTTCCACTGGGGCATTATCTCTTCAAAGGTATATGCCCTATTAAATGCCTGAGGATAGCTTTTCCACTTTTTAACCTCGCCTGTACCAATATTTATGGTATGGTGGTGGGTCAGCACAACATCACTGTCGGTGGCTTCAAGATATTTTATAAACTTTGGAAGATTCTCTGTTTCTATCCAGTCGTCTGCATCAATCACCTTTAAATATTTACCTGTGGCGGCGGCACAGCCTGTATTAAGAGCTCCGCCATGACCCTTGTTTTCCTGAGTAATAAGCTTTACGATGTCAGGATAATGTTCACAGTATTTAAGTGCAATTTGCTCGGTATCATCGGTCGAGCCGTCATTTACAATAATTATTTCAAGCTTATCTGTTATACTTTTTTCCAGAAAGGAGGTAATGCATTTATCTAAATAGTTTGCAGAATTATACGCAGGTATTACAAACGATAAAACCTTCATCTCAACGTCCTTTCTGCTTCGTTATCTTATTTTTGATGATACCTTGGAAAATGGCTTTTAATGCCTTTGTCGGCGAAATCTGTCCGCCGTATTCGGGGTGTTTTTTTATAATATAATAGAGGGCATAAACACTTGCCATAGGAAATCCCAATATATAACGGGTGGTAGCTCCTCGGTTAATAAAAAACTGCTCTGTAAACCCTTTAAACCAGGTAGAGTCTGTCTGACCGACCTGAGCTATTTCGCTGGGGACAAAATAAATTTTAAGTCCTGCTTTTTCACAGTCGGTAAGAAATTTCAGTTCCTCCTCGGCACCATTTTCGGTTCCCGCACCCAAAAGCTCATCAAAGCGGATATTATTATCTATAAGACTTTTTCGGCGGAAGGATATTTGCCAAGAGCTGACCTTCATAGTTTTGGGGAACCTGATTCTTACTGTTTTATCCCCTAATGCAGTGGGACGGTCTACCATCTTAAAGATTATAACATCAGCATCGGGATTTGCCTCATATGCGGATATTATAAGCTCGTCGTAATTTTCAACAAAGGTTTCGTCATCATCGCAGAGCATACATATATCTGCATCTGATTTTTCTATCGCCGTATTTCGGCTTTTTGACAGTCCTCGGCTTTTTACCGAATATATTTTAGCAATCCCACGCTTTGTAGGATATTCCTCATACTCTTCCCTGTCGCACTGGTTTATCATCAACACATCGCCGATAATATTTGAACGCCGCACAAGGGTGTCGTCCTTCTGATGCATACAGGACATTAGAATTTCAAGTTTCATTTTATGCTCCAAAGAGGTATTTCTTAACGCCAAAAAAGGCGTAGCTTATAAAACAACCTATTGATTTTGGCAAGCTAAAGCCCATATATCTGTATACGTTAAAGGTCATCTTTGCCGAATGAAGCTTACTACCTGATTTACCTGTGGTGCTAAGCCTGTATTTAAGCAAAGGCTTATTTATGGCACTGGCTTTTTTATATTTACCTAGCACCTCAAGCCACATTATATAATCCTCGTGGCTGTCTTCTGCGTGATGCATAGGAAACTCTAATGCAACATCTCGTTTTATTACTACAGAGGAACAGTTTATGCTATTCTGCCTTAAAAGGTCGTTATAAGTGATTTCTCTTTTAACAGAAATTACACGACCGGTAAGTCTGCCGTCGGGAGTCATAAGTTCCCGTGCTGTAGCACACATAACGGTGCCGGTGCTTTCTAAAAGCTGCAGCTGTTCCTTCAGCTTATCGGCTTCCCATATGTCATCCGCATCGAGAAAGGCAATATATTCGCCTTTTGCCGCTTTAATCCCTCTGTTGCGGGTTTCGGCTGCTCCGAGATTTGCATCGTTTTTTATATATGTCACGACAGGGTTATCGCGATACTGCTGCATAACCTCATCAACATTATCGGGTGAACAGTCGTTAATAACTATTATTTCTAAGCTTGTGTCCTGTTTTAAAGCAGAATCTATAGCTAAGGCTATCGTGTTCTCGCAGTTGTAGGCAGGAATTATAACTGAAACTAAAGGCTTCTTCATTTAGTACTTACCAACTTTTTCAAGATTATCTAAATTTTCCTGCGTTGCGGCGGTATTCTGCCAAGCCTCTATGCCCTCTGTATTTTCTTTTTCGAAAAGAATTTTAAAGGTTAGAAGTATAAGCTTTATGTCACGCCAGAAGGAATATTCCCCTATATATTCCAGATCCAGCTTAAGCTTATCGTAGGGGGTGGTATTATACTTTCCGTAAACCTGAGCAAGTCCTGTAAGCCCTGCTTTAACCTTTAATCTGAAACCGAATTCTGGCACTATTTTTTCATACTGCTCGGCAATTTCGGGACACTCGGGACGGGGACCTACAAAGGACATATCCCCTTTTAGTATATTAAAAATCTGAGGCATTTCATCAAAGTGTATATTGCGTATGATTTTTCCGACAGGGGTCACTCTATCGTCGTCCTTGCGGGTCATCTGATATTCTTCGTCACCCTTTGATACTTTCATGCTTCTGAATTTATATACCTTAAACACCCTACCGTTTTTGGTAAGCCTGTCCTGAGTAAAGAAGACAGGACCGCCGTCATAAAGTTTAATTAACAAAGCAATTATAAGCATTATAGGCGAGGCTGCCACAATGAAGACCAAGGAGAAAACAATATCAAATAATCGTTTAAAGAACTGTTGCTCAATAGAAAGGTCTTTATTTCTGAAAAGAAGCAGAGCCGTATCAAAAAGGTTGATTTCCTTAGCACTCATTATCATAATATCGGAAATTTTGGGCACACTATAACAACGGATGTTTTTAGCAAAACAGAATTTGAGTAGCTCGTTTCTGAGGTCTGCGGGGATATCTGCAAGCATTACATTTGCACTCTTTGCAATTTTAGCCTTAATAATATTAATATCTTCATCAATAGAAATAAGCTCGTCCACAGTATACTTGTCAGCACGGGAGGAAAGCTTCCTTATGAGGTTGTCTGGGCTGTATTTTCCGTAAATAACAAGAAGTTTACGGGGTGGGTATAGCTTAACATAGACCCAACGTGTAATAAGAACATAGATAATTACAACCAGAAAATCCACCAGTGTCATACTTATAATAGGCTTTAGATTAGTAAGAAAAACCCAACGTCCTATAAGACAGAGCTGGAGATAGGTAATAGCGTTTACACAAATTACCGAAAGCAACTGAGAATAAAGCATTTCAAAAATACGCTTTTGTCCAATCTGAAATCCGCCGTACAGCTTATAGAAAAACCACATCATAAGTGCATACTGTCCGATTACGAGATAGTTACCGCGTACAAAATAGTTGGAACCGCTTTCAGAGTAAGAGGTAAACCAAGTGTATGCGAAAATAAGCGTCTGCACCGCCATAATAACGGAGGAAACGCCGAAGATAAGTAATCGCTTAAATCTTTCCCGTCTATTCATAGGTTCATCCTCTTTGTGATTAAAATTATAATTAACACATAATTACTTAGCATAATTATATCACATCAATCTGTCTTTTTCAACACATCTTTACCTAAAACGAAGCAAATTAACTTAATTACCTTTTTTTCTAATTTTTTCATTGTTTTTTTCAATTAATTTATCTTGTATACATAAAAAACACAACCTAAAATGGTTGTGTTTTTTAACTTTTATTATTTAATTCTTCCGTAAAGCGGGGTGTCGCCCGAATCCTTCATAGGCTCACGGGTTGGAGTTGCTGACACGGTCTGAGAGGGTCTGCGTTCGCCCCTTCTGCCTCCGCGAGCTCCGTCACGGCGAGGAGGCCGTCTGTCGCCACCCTCGGGACTGATAACAACCCTTCTTCCTGCACCTTCACCTATAGAGTTGGATACTACTCCCTCTATTTCCTGAACGGCGGTATGGATTATACGACGCTCATAAGGATTCATAGGCTCAAGAGTGCGGCTTCTGCCTGAATTTGCAACCTGAGCCGAAACACGCTTAGCAAGAGAGCTAAGTGTCTGCTCACGCTTTTCGCGATAGTTACCTATGTTGAGGGTAACCTTTTGATAACCGTTGCCTGTATTAGCGGCAAGAGAGGTAAGATACTGAAGAGCATCAAGAGTTTCGCCCCTTCTTCCGATAACAACACCAAGTTTTTCTCCGTCAAGCTGGAGATAGATAGCACCGTCAAGCTCTCCTGCGGAAACCTTTACATTTTCACAGCCAAGACCTGTCATAACGGTCTTGATATACTCGGCAGCCTTAAAGGCGCTGCTTCCCTCTTCTAATTTTTCGGAGGGAACAAGCTTAATATCCAAAGCAGTTGTTGCTTCTTCCTTCGCCTCGGCTTTTTTCTCTGCCTTAGCAGGCTTTTCTTTAGTCTCTGCTTTTTGAGCAGGCTTCTTTTCGCCCTTTTTCTTTTCGGGCTTAGGATCGGGAAGCTCGATAAATGCCTTTACCTTTGCCATAGAGCCACCAAAAAGTCCTAAGGTTTTCTTTTTAAAATCGCAGATTATTTCAATCTTAACATCATCATCATTTTTTAGTCCGAGGGTTGCAACTAAGCCTTCTTTAGCGGCTGAGGTAGCCTCTAAAAGGTCTTTACCCTCTCCGATATATTCTTTAACCAAGGAGATTGCCTTCTTTCTATTCTTCGGTAGTGTCTTTCACACGTTTGCCAATATATTTCTGTTCGTCCTCGTACACCTTTACGATTTCCTTAGCACGCTCGGCTGCAAGCATCTTCTGAGGACCGTAAAAATACTGAAGTCCTGTCTGTATGAAGCCTGAGATAAGGCTGGAGCAAGCCCAGTAAAAGCCCACACCTGCAGGTACGGTAAATCCGATAAAGAGGGAAATAAGAGGCATAGTAAGCATCATTCCGCCCATGCTGGGTGCGTCGGGATTTATACGCTTCTGCATTTTCATAGAAACCACGGAAGTAAGCATCTGTGCAGCAAAAGCTACAATAGGAATAAGCCAATTAAGCTCAAAGCCCTCAAAAATATTTATTGTGAATTTAGGTGTCTGTGTAAGGTCTATTCCCCAAAGAGAAAAATCGATAGTTCCGATTTTATCGGCAATTTCGGGAGAAAGTGCGGGGTCCTTAGACACTGCATCAATAATACTCAGCTCTCTGGTATAATTGCCGCTTGTAAGCTTTAACGCTTCAGTAACCTTGGTGATGGTTTCTGAAGGAATCTTCATAAGATAGGTAAGCGGCTGAGTTATAAGATAATAAATAGAGAACATAATGGGAAGACGGATAAGCATAGGAAGACATCCGCCAGACATAGAGATATTTTCTTCCTGATAGAGCTTCTGCATCTCCTGAGAGTAGCGTTGCTTATCGTCACCGTATTTTTTCTTAAGCTCGTCAAGCTTAGGCTTGATTCTCATCTGACCTACCGATGCCTTCTGGCTTTTAATGGACAGAGGAATCATAGCGGCATTTATAAAAATTGTAAACACAAACACCGCAGCGGCAAAGCTGTTGCCCATAAGTCCCGAAAAGAAGTTAAGTATATAACTTAGCGGGATATTGATAATGTTAAATAACCATTCCAATTTATTCACCATCCGTATCAGACCTTAGGGTCTGACGGCCTATTTTTCTTATTTTTGAGCGGTACGGGGTCATATCCACCCTTGCAAAGCGGATTGCACCGCAAAATTCTGTAAATTGCAAGAAAGGTGCCCTTTAAAGCACCGTGCTCCTCAAGTGCCTCGATTGCATATACCGAGCAGGTCGGATGAAATCTGCAACAAGGAATTTTTGTTGGAGAAATATTTCTTTGATAAAACCTTACTAATTTTATAAGAAATTTACGCATTTTCGTCTATTATGCCCGCTTTACTGAAATACTTATTAAGAGCGGCTGTTATATCCGTGCTTTTTACTTTCAGTATTCGGGTTCTGGCTACAAGCACAAAATCGTAGCCCGTAGGTATTTTGCCTGCAACCTGAGCAAAGGCGGCTGTAAGCAATCTTTTTGCACGGTTTCGCTCGACCGCACCGCCGATTTTTTTACCGACGGTTATTCCCAATCTAATATTATTGGTGCGATTTTTAAACGCATAGGCTACGAACGCGGGATCGATAAAAGCCTCTCCGCGTCCGTAAATTCGTCTGAAATCAGAATTCTGCTTCAGTTTTTTAAAACAGTACATAAGAAATTAGTATGTGAGCTGCTTTCTGCCCTTTGCTCTGCGGCGGGCAAGTACCTTGCGTCCGTTGGCGGTTGCCATTCTCTTCATGAAGCCGTGTTCCTTCTTGCGATGGAGCTTCTTAGGCTGGTAAGTTCTTTTCATCTTGAACCCTCCTTAATTTTAGTTTCGGCATATAGGGATAGTAACCCTTATACATAGCCTATCAGTTTAAGATTATACTCTATTCGATGTCCATTTGTCAACATAATTTTTTGTTGTTGACAGGATATTTTTGAGGTGTTAAAATTCAAACATACATATTGTATATATTGGGGAGGTTGCACCCAATGGCTATTAATAACACCCTTTCAAAGCACCTGAAAGAAAGGTTCGGATGTAAGGTATATAAGCTATCTCTCGACGGGGGTATGACCTGTCCAAACCGCGACGGCACCGTTGGAAACAGGGGCTGTATTTTTTGCAGCGAAGACGGTAGCGGTGAATTTGCAGAAAAGTGCTGCGGAGATATAGCTACTCAGCTTGAAAATGCCAAAAAAAGAGTTGAAAGCAAAAACAAGGACGGCAAATATATCGCCTACTTTCAGGCTTTTTCGGGCACATATGCGGATATTGCTTATCTTAGAAGAATATATTTTGAAGCGATACAGCCCGACTACATAGTAGGGCTGGCAATAGCAACTCGACCCGACTGCCTATCGGACGATATAATAAAGCTACTTAAAGAGGTAAATGCTATCAAGCCTGTTTGGGTGGAATTAGGGCTTCAAACATCAAACGACCAAGTTGCCCGATACATACGCAGAGGCTATCCCACCTGTGTATTTGACCAAGCCGTACAAAAGCTTAAAGCTGCAGAAATAGAAACGGTAGCACATATTATAATAGGACTGCCCGACGACGATCCCATAGAAACCACCCGACATATTTCGGAGCTTGGAGTTAACGGAGTAAAATTTCATCTGCTTTATATTCTGAAAAATACAGATTTAGAAAAAGAGTATCTATCTGGCAGGCTAAAAGTATTATCTCTTGACGAATATACAAAGCTTTTAATTCAGTGCATATCTGTTCTTCGCTCGGACATAGTCATTCACCGACTTACAGGAGACGGTGCAAAAAAAGACCTTGTCGCACCCTTGTGGAGCGGAGATAAAAAGAGGGTTTTAAATCATATAAACAAAGCTTTAGAGAGCTTATAGCACAGCAAAATATGAAACGAGAAACGGCGAGGATAATCCTCGCCGTAAATTATTTTATAAACTTGTCTATTGCATCTTCTAAAGCGGTAAGGGCTTCGGTGTCGTTATGTTCTACCGCCTCAACCACACAGTGGTCAATATGATTTTTAAGGATGACCTTTCCTGTGTTATTTACAGCCGCCTTTACTGCGGCAAGCTGAATAAGGACTTCAGAGCAATCACAATCACGCTCTACCATATCCTTTACCTTTTCAAGGTGACCTATGGCACGGGAAAGTCGGTTTACAACCGCACGTTTTTCTTCTATTGAATGGGTATGACTCATAATTTCACCTACAACTTTGACACTACATTTATCGGACTGCCCTTTATCCAGCCCTTTATGCAGTCAACGGTAATTTCCAAAAGCTTTATTCTTGTAGACATAGGTGCCCAAGCTGCGTGAGGCGTAATGACAATACCCTCTACACCCTTTAACACACAGTTTCGCATAGGCTCAACGGTAATGGCATCAAGTGCGGCACCCGAAAGCTGTCCAGATTCTACTGCCTGTTTTAGGGCAGGCTCGTCCACAAGCCCTCCGCGTGCAGTGTTAACAAGAAGTGCACCTTTTTTACACTTTTTAAAGGCTTCCTCATCCATCATAAGACGGCTTTCATCCGTGAGCGGACAATGCAGAGATATTATGTCGCTTCTTTCGAGCAGCTCGTCAAAGGATACGAAGTCTACCTCTTTGTCGTTCTTAGGCGTTCTTGTATAAACAATTATCTTCATATCAAAGGCTTTTGCAAGCTTTGCTACCCTTTGTCCGATATGTCCGTATCCGATTATGCCAAGTGTTTTACCGCAAAGCTCATCGGTGGGAAAGTCATAAAGTGTTGTAAGCTCACTTTTTTCCCACACACCTGCCTGAACGGCATTATGATAACTTACTATCTGGTTAAAGTGATTTAAAATAAGTGCCATAGTATGCTGAGCAACGGCATTTGTAGAATAGCTTCCTGCATTACATACCGTTATTCCCTTTTCTGCGGCATAGCTGACATCAATCGTATTAAAGCCTGTTGCAAAAAGCCCTATATATTTAAGGTTTTTGCAGGCATCCATTACCTCTTTATCTATTATAAGCTTATTAAGCAGGATAATATCTGCATCGCCTATACGCTCGATAACCTGACTTTGCTTTGTGGTATGGTAAAGCACCACCTCGCCGAACTGCTTATAAACCTCCAAGGACAGTCCGCCAGGGGTCATGACACCTGCCTCAAGAACAACTATTTTCATTTTTCTTCTTTACCTTATGGGTTGTTCCGTCAGGCTCAACAATAGTGATTCCGTTAAGCTGATTCTCGAGATTTGCCTTGAAATTGTTAATATACTTTATTCGAAGCACCTTTTGTTCTGCCTTTTCCTCCTCGGTAAGACCCTCGGGGGTTTTGGATTTGCGAGCAAGCTCGTTAATTCTGTCAACGTCCTTTTGTGTTATCATAATATTCTCCGTTATTATACCGTAATGGGCGGCCAACGACCGCCCTTACCATTTTATATTATATTTCATTTCTTCCTTCGAGTGCACGCTGAAGTGTAACCTCATCAGCATACTCAAGGTCGCCGCCCACAGGAACACCGTAGGCAAGACGGGTTATTTTAATACCCATAGGCTTTATAAAACGCGATATGTAGCTGGCGGTGGCTTCTCCCTCTACGGTGGGGTCGGTAGCCATTATTACCTCTTTAACGCTTCCGTCCGAAAGTCGGGCAAGCAATTCCCTGATTTTAAGCTTTTCGGGACCTACTCCGTCGAGAGGAGATATAACACCGTGAAGCACGTGATAAACCCCTTTATACTCTCGGGTACGCTCGAAAGCCAGTACATCCTTAGGATCTGACACCACACAGATAGTGCTTTTATCCCTCATTGTGTCGGCACACACGCTACAGGTTTCGCTGTCGGTGAGAGACTGACAGACCGAGCACATATGAATTTTGCTTCGCGCAGATGTAAGTGCCGCCGCAAAACGGGTTGCATATTCCTCGGGAGCGGTTATTACATAAAAAGCCAATCTCTGAGCCGTCTTTTTCCCTATTCCCGGCAGTTTTTCAAACTGTGCCGTAAGCTCGTTTAAGGATACTATATTATATGCCATTTTTAAAACATACCGGGCATTCCGGGAAGGCTTAGTCCGCTGGTAATTGCACCCATTTCCTCTTCACTTGTTTTAACCGCAGTTGAAATAGCCTCGTTTAAAGCTATGGTGAGAAAATCCTCAAGCATTTCGGGGTCTCCCTCACACTCCTCAAGTGCTTCGGGCTTTATATTTATTGCCTTTATTTCGTGTTTGCCCGTTACGGTAACGCTTACCATTCCGCCGCCTGCTTCGGCTGTATATTCTCTTTCGTCAAGGTCAGCCTGCAGATTTGCCATATCCTCCTGCATCTGCTGTACCTTTTTAAGCATCTGCTGCTGGCTCATACCGCCGTTTGCGTTTGGAATTCTTACTTTCATTTTATATTCTCCTTTATCAGTTGTTGGGTATATCGAATTGTTTCAGTTTTTCGGCAAGTGCCTTTAGAGGGTCTTTAGTATTATCAACCTGTTTGGGCTTGTAGGGTCCCAGCTTATAGGTCTGCCCCAGCACCTGCTCTGCCGCCTTGCGTATAGCGTCACGGTACACAGAATTGCTTGAGTTAACAAGATTCCTAAATGCGGCATTGGGTGCATCAATAAGCAAAAACTGTCCGGAAACGAATGCCCTTGAGCCGTTTAAAACACCGTGTATAAGGGGCGATGTCTTAGACAGTATTTTAAGTATTTCGTTCCACTGAGCAATAGGACAATCTCCCTCTAAGTTATTCTCCTGTGCCGCTACGGAAAGCTCATCCGCTTCATTAGTAGGCTCCTCCTCCGGTAGGGGAATCTCCTCGTCGGGTATCTCGGGAGCAGATATTTCAGGCTTTTCTTCCTCTACGGACCTTTCTTCCTTCTTAGAAGCAGTCGCAGGAATCACCGCTGTACACTTAGGTGTTCCCAACTCCAGTGCACGCACACGCTTTTCAAGTGACTGAATATCATCGCAAAGCTCGGGCGAACAAAGCTTTATAACGGTCATTTCAAGCATGCTTCTGCGGTTTGCAGTTTGCATAGACGAAATACACTCTGAAAGCATATTAAGACAACGCATTATATCCTTAATATCAAAGGCGGATGCCTTTTGGCGATATATCTCCATCTGATTTTCAGAGCAAACAACGGGCTTTTTATCTGCCGATACTGTCTTTACTATCATAATATCACGAAAATGAGCCGAAAGGTCATTTGCAAGACGCATCATATCCACAGAGCCGTTGTGAAGCTCATCAATAAGCGTGAGTGCCTCAGAAGCATCTCCTTTGATAACGGCGTCCGACATTCTGTTAAGATAATCGTGTCCTGACATACCGCAAACATTCGTAACAACATCCTCGGTAATTTCCTTTGAGGCAGAAACGCACAAATCGAGAATGGAAAGGGCGTCACGCATACCTCCGTCGGCTGCGGCGGCAATAAGTGCTGCTGCTTGGTCGGTTACACTAAAGCCCTCTTTAGAGGCTATATAATTTATTCGGGCAACGATTTTTTCAGGCTCGATACGCTTAAAGTCAAAGCGTTGACAACGGGAAAGAATGGTTGCAGGAAGCTTATGCACCTCGGTAGTGGCAAGAATAAAAATAGCGTGCTCGGGCGGCTCTTCAAGGGTTTTAAGGAGTGCATTAAATGCCGCGATTGAAAGCATATGCACCTCATCTATAATATAAACGCGATATTTAAGCACGCTTGGTGTAAAGGCTATTTGCTCGCGAAGAACACGCACATCATCTACACCGTTGTTCGATGCCGCATCAAGCTCTACAATATCCGTAGCCTCCTCATCGGCTACAAGACGGCAGGAATCACACTCAAGACAAGGGTCTCCTTCTTTAGGAGAAAGACAGTTTACAGCCTTGGCAAGAATTTTTGCACAGCTGGTTTTTCCTGTTCCTCTGGTGCCTGTAAACAAATAGGCATGGGAGATTTTACCCTCTGACAATTCTCCTTTAAGGGTTTCTACAATATGATCCTGTCCATAAACCTCAGAAAAGGTTTGAGGACGGTATTTTCTGTACAAAGCCTTATATGCCATAATTCCCTCCAGAAATATATTATGTAAAACCGAGTGATAAAAAATCTGTGTGATGGGGCGTACGAATGAACCGATTGACTGCGGCGCACAGAAGAAACCGTTTAATGCTGCTCGGTCCCCCGCCTGACATGGTTCACGGTGCTCTGTCGCACAGGACCAGCCCATTCGCACACCCCA
>JAZUNC010000173.1:0-13585 GCA_045603945.1 Acutalibacteraceae bacterium
GCCATGTCGTTCTGTGAGCCAAGGAGTTGGGTCTAGTCATTGTCTTCCTAAGACCGCTTGGCCTCCGACTTGCTTTACCCTCAGCTACACGCTTTTTATTTACGGGATGGTCTTTAAGAAAATCATAGCTTTTTTTCATAAGCGAGGTGAGAGGCTTGGCATTTTCGTGGCTGCTTAGATATTCCTTAATAACCTTTCCGCTTATGTCGTGGGGAGGTGTCATATTTCCAAGCTCGGTAGTGCCATTATCGACAACCAAACAATGACGATAGCTGACACCCGAATAAAAGCTGTATATTTCATTGCCTAACTTCTCCTGAACGGTTTTAATTATTTCCTCTGCCTCTGCAGTAGAAATATCTCCCGCACAGTAATCTACCATGGTTTTGTCTTCGTACTTCTCTTCGTCCGAGAGGGTAACTATATTACAGCGAAGAGTAACATCGGTGTCCTTAAGGTCAATTCCGATGCTTGCCGCCTCCAATGGCGAGCGTCCTGTATAGGAAACGGTAGGGTCATAACCCATAACCGAAAGATTTGCAACATCACTTCCGGGTTTAAGTCCTGCCGCTACAGTTCTGCAAAGACCTACCTCAGATACCTTAGCAAGAGCATCCATATTGGGCTTGTCAGCAAGCTCCATAGGGGTGTGTCCCTTTAAGTAATCAGACGGAGTGTCTGCCATTCCGTCACAAAGAACTACTAAATACTTCATTTTAGTACCACCTTTAAATAAATATACACTAATTATATTCCTAAATCTGTCTAATGTAAAGAAAAAAGACTTTATTATTTTGCTAAAATGTAATATTATATAAGTACTAAGCTTTAAGGATGATAAAATGTCTTTTACTAAACCCGAAGTGCTTTCCCCTGTGGGAAACCTCGAAATGCTTACTGCCGCAGTTCGCACAGGGGCTGATGCGGTCTATCTTGGGCTGGATAGCTTTAATGCTCGCCGCAATGCCGAAAACTTTACTGCCGATTCCCTTGCCGAGACGGTAGCTTTTTGTCATATCCGCGGGGTAAAGGTTTATCTGGCACTTAATATAATAATTTCCGATGACGAAATGAAAACGGCTATAGAAAAAACCGTAGAAGCGGCAAAATGCGGAATAGACGGGGTTATAACCGCCGATATCGGCTTTGCGACCACCCTCCATAAGGTGTTGCCCTCACTTCCCATACACGCATCTACCCAGATGACGGTGCACTCTCCCTCGGCGATAAAACCCCTTAAAGCTATGGGCTTTTCTCGTGTGGTGGTCTCCCGAGAAATGAGCAAAACCGAGCTAATAGAGTTCTGCGGCGAAGCCAAAGCACAGGAAATGGAAGTGGAAGTTTTTGTTCACGGTGCCCTTTGTATGTCTATGTCGGGACAGTGCATGCTGTCGGCAATGCTGGGTGGCAGAAGCGGAAACAGAGGGCTTTGTGCAGGACCATGCCGTCTGCCCTTTGCTGCTGACAACGGCAACGGATATGATCTTAGCCTTAAAGACCTCTCCCTTATTCCGTATCTTAACGAACTAAAGGATATGGGGGTAGCCTCCCTTAAAATAGAGGGTAGAATGAAACGTCCTGAATATGTTGCCGCCGCAACCGCCGCCTGCCGTCAGATGCTTGACAAGGGATATGTGGATGTGGAAATAAATTCGGCTCTTGAAAGGGTGTTCTCCCGTTCAGGCTTTACTGACGGTTACTATACAGGTCGGCTCGGAAAAAATATGTTCGGCATTCGTACTAAGGATGATGTAATTGCCGCAGATACGGTGTTTGCATCACTTCACGAGCTTTATCGAAACGACCGTAGGAGTGTAGCTCTTTACGGCGGTGTAGAAATTAAGGAAAACCTCCCCATAAAGCTTATCGTAAATGACGGCAAAAATACCGTAACAGTATTTGGCGACCTACCCGAAAAAGCCATAAACCGTCCTATGGACGCGACTTCTGTGAGCGAAAAGCTTAATAAAACAGGGGGTACTCCCTATTATTTTGAAACACTGGATGTCAATATCAACGAGGGGCTTATGGTTCGTGTCTCAGAGCTTAATGCTCTGCGTAGAGATGCCCTTGAAAAGCTTTCGGCTTTACGTGCTGTAGTTTCGGACATAATTCCCGATTATTCATATCTGACCTATGAAGACAAGAAAAACAAAGCAACCGCTTTAAAGACTGTTATCCGTATAGACGGCATTTCGCAGCTTACCGAAACAGTGAAAAGTAGTGAACTTGTAATCCTACCTATCGATACCGATACAGAAAAACTACCGGAAAATGTTAAAATTGCTGTTGAGCTTCCCAGAGGAATTTCAAATGAAGCTTATATCCTGAAAAGACTTGAAGCTTTTAGGGGAAAAGGGATAAAAACAGCCTTTTGCTCAACCCTCGCCGCTACCGAGCTAGCGAAAAGGGCAGGCATGAAGACGGTCAGTGATTTCGGCTTTAATATTTATAACTCAGCATCGGTAAGCCATCACGGAAAACAGGGTGCAGTTGCCGCTGTTCTTTCGCCTGAACTATTGCTCACCGATGCAAAAGAAATAAAAGGGGATATACCAAAAGGACTTATATCCTATGGAAGACTTCCGTTAATGCTCACTCGTAATTGTCCTGTTAAAAATGGACTTACATGTTCAGAGTGTAAAAGAGGTCAGAGCCTAATCGACCGTAAGGAAACGCAGTTTCCTATACGCTGTAGAAACGGATATTCAGAGCTTTTAAATTCCAAGGTCATCTGGCTTGCCGACAGAAAGAATGAACTTGATGGAATAGATTTCCAAGTTTTATATTTCACCGACGAATCGCCCGAAAGAGTGGATGAGGTGATTACCGCATATCAAAACGGCACCTCGCCCGACTGCGACTTCACCCGCGGTCTTTACTATAGGGGTGTAGAATAAACAAAAACCCTTGCTTTTTTCGATAAGCTGTGATATAATCCACATTGTCGAAAAAATTGGACGTTTAGCTCAGCTGGTAGAGCACCCGCTTGACGTGCGGGCGGTCATGGGTTCGAGTCCCTTAGCGTCCACCAAATGAAATGAGAAGCACCGCCGTGAGGTTGTGCTTTTTGTTTTATTTAGACACCGCAGGGACTCGAACCCGAGGGGGTCTGTGCGTCAAGAAAAGTTGCCGGTGTCAAGTTTTCGGCACAGAGCGGTGAAGTCGGGTACCGAAGGCAGAGCCTTGGGTCGACAAGCCATTAGTATGCGAAGCAGACGGTCGGTCCCTTAGCGTCCACCAAACCGCTGAAAAACCGCTTAAATAGGCGGTTTTTCACTTTTATACAAGAATTTTGCAAGAATTCTTTACAACTTTATTCATAGAAATGAGTTAAAACGTTGATTGACAAGGCAATGTGTTTCTTATATAATGACTAAGTGCGTTTATTAAATTTTTTAATAAATATGTATATGTCGAAAGGTCAGGATGATTGTGGAAAAATACGTATCAAAGCGGCTTATAATCATTATTGCTATCGTAGCATTATTATTTGCGGTAGTCGCACTGCCTATGTTAGTAATATCGCTTGTCCCTAAAACAGCCCCTGTTAATGCTGCCATTACTGTTGAGGCAGGTACAAAAAATCTTTCGTGCGACCTGTTTAAAAAGGAAACCGACAACGATATTGACATTAAGCTGCTTACCGATGTTTCTAAAATCGATTTATATAAAACAGGATGCTATGATATTGAGCTTTCTTGTGACAAGGATACCTATACAAGTGTTTTAACCATAGTCGATACAACTCCGCCTACCGCAACAATGGTAGATAACGAGATTTATAATGACGAAACGATTGATGTAAATGCCTTTATAGCCGATATAAAAGATTTTTCTAAGGTGTCGGCAGAATTTGTTACTATGCCCGATTTTACTAAAGTGGGTGAGCAAACGGTTGAAATCCTGCTTACCGATGCAGCGGGTAATAAAGCGGTTGTAACGGCGAAGCTTACAGTTAAAAAAGATACAGTTGCTCCCGTATTTGGAAAAATGAATACCATAACCGTACGAATAGGAAATACTGTTTCCTACAGAAACGGAGTATCGGTTACCGATAACCGAGATGAAAATGTCAATTTTATGGTAGATAACAGTAAGGTAGATCTTCAAAAAGAGGGTACATATACCGTTACATATACCGCCACCGATAAGGCAGGCAATACCGCTACGGCAACCAGAAACGTTAAGGTGCTGCCTAAGCTTGTTATAAACCAAGAATTGGTTGATGGTATGGCGAAGGATGTGCTAAAGAAAATAATCAAAAGCGGAATGACACAGCACCAGAAAATAGAAGCTATTTATAATTATGTTAGAAATAATATGACCTATGTATCTTCTCCCGAAACCGATATACCTAATGCGGCATATGTAGCTTTTACCAAGAAGAGGGGAGATTGCTTTAATTACCTCGCTGTGACCAAGTTGCTTCTCGACCACGCAGGAATACAGAATATGCGTATCGACCGCTTTGGTGGCTCGTCTACCCACTATTGGTTACTTGTAAATGTAGGTACTGGATGGTATCATTATGATACAACCCCTCAAAGCTGGAAGTCACCATTCAGATGTTTTATGAAAACCAATCAAGAGGTTTGGGATTATGCTAAAAGCCGTAAGGACGGCAGAGCAGATTATTATAATTTTAAGGAAGATCTATATCCGCAAATTGCCACCGAAAAATATAAATACTAATAGTCTAAAAGGGACTGACTCACTAAGCATTTTTGCATAAATAATTTTGGAAACGATTCGTAGGGGCGGTCATTGGCCGCCCGCGGGCGACTGATAGTCGCCCCTACAGTGTGTTTTTGAATATTTATGAAAACTATGCAGTTTGTGAGGCATCCCCTTTATTTTTTTAAATACCTGTGTGCACGCAAAATTGTACGCAATGCAATAACTATAACCGTAACTCCCACAAAAGATCCTGTAATAATATTAAGCCCTCTATGCAGAGAGTTATCAAAACCTAAGCGGTCAAGAATAGAGGTTTGCAAGGAAAACAAAGCCATCAGAGCCACAGATATACTCAGTGCCTTAGCAGCATACAGGGTAGGGCTTTTAAGCTTTCTTAAATTTACTGTGTCGTATATTGCGGCACAAACCCTGAATACCGTGTATGCCGCTGCTACGTATATTACCGCCTCACTGTAAAAATGTGACTTGTTTTGCCATATCATCTGATATATTAGCCCTGTTATCGTAAGATTCAGCACCAAAAGCATTATTCCGCAAATAAGAAAATCGGTATAAATGCTTTTGTTTTTTGTTTTAGGATTAAAACCTCTTGCTATAAGAAAAAATTTAATAAGACAGAGCATAATGTAATAAACCGCAACCGCACCAAACCAAATTGAACGGTAAAGCACACCGGTAAAAAGGTTATAGGCGGCAAAGCCAACATTGACCGTAAGTCCGAGCTTTAAAAACAGTTCAGTTCTTGCCCGCAGGTCTATAACATATTTTTTTGTAAAGGGAAGAATTTCAATAAGTGTTTTGGTAAGTTTTTTCATATTAGTAGTTTACCTATTTTTTTAAGAAATTATGAATTTTATAAAATTGTGTTGACAAAACAAAGCTTAGAGTGTATTATAAAACTGTACTAATCGTAATAGTACAGTTAGAACGATAGGAGGACCGTGATTTGATTACGATAGATTACAAAAGCCGTGTTCCGATCTATGATCAGATAACGGCAGGCATAATACGCCTTAAAACCTTGGGGGTACTGAATGAGGGAGATAAATTGCCCAGTGTGCGCAGCTTGGCTATGGACCTTAAAATCAATCCTAATACGGTGCAAAAAGCGTATTCTATTCTCGAAAACGACGGGGTAATATACTCGGTTTCGGGTAAAGGGTCCTTTATTTCGGGGGATAGCAAAGCAACCGAAGCAATACTTGCCGCCGCTAAAGACGAATTCAAGTTAGCGGCAGAGGCGGCACAGAGAACAGGACTTGATCTTGCAACCCTTACAAAAATACTTGATACTGTGTATAAAGGAGGTAATTCTGATGATTAAGGCAGTAAACCTTACTAAAAAATTCGGTGACTATGCCGCACTTAATGAGGTTAATACCGAGATTAAGGACGGTTGCATCTATGGGCTTGTAGGCTCGAACGGTTCGGGAAAATCTACTCTGCTCCGTATGCTTTCGGGTGTCTATTATCCCGATGGTGGAAGCCTTTCGGTAGACGGATATACTGTTTTCAATAACCCTGAGCTTAAATCAAGAATATTTTACTTACCCGATACACCCTTTTTTTTCAAAAATGCCAACATAAAAGAAATGGCGGCATTCTATGAGGGAATGTATCCTTTTTTCGACCGTGCACGGTTTGAGCATCTTTCGGAAGTGTTTCCTATAAGCATAACCGATAAGATAGATAATATGTCTAAGGGAATGCAGCGTCAGGCGGCACTTATGCTTGCCCTTTCAACCACACCTAAATATCTGCTTTTGGACGAAGCCTTTGACGGACTTGATCCCGTTATGAGAAATGTGCTTAAAACTCTGCTTATAGACGGTATAGAAACCACAGGTATGACCGCGATAATATCATCCCATAATCTTCGTGAGCTTGAGGACCTTTGTGACCATGTTTCCCTTATCCACGGTGGGAAAATAATATTTTCAAGCAGTCTTGATGATATTAAAAGCAATGTCCACAAGGTGCAGGCGGCATTCAAAAAGCCTGTCCCCGAAATTAAGTTCGATGGACTTGATATAGTAAAATGTCAGCGAACAGGCTCTCTGATGCAGATGATAATAAACGGAGCCGAAGAGGATATCTTGCAAAAAATAAATTCTTTAGACCCGATATTCTGCGAAATAATAGAGCCAACCTTAGAGGAAATATTTATATACGAAATGGAGGCGGTCGGATATGACGTTAAAAACATCCTCGGTTAAAAATCATCCTGTGATGAACTTTATGCGTTTCACATTAAAAAAACAAACACCGTTAACACTGCTAATAACCGCCTTCACTCTGCTTGTCTGTCCGGGCTTGCCAATAAGGAATATGCTGGAGTTTTTAGAACGCAAAGACGGAGATTATCAACTAAATTATGTGTTTGGATATTTTGCGGTATTTATTTTTGCGGCAGGTCTGCTCCTTATGCTTCTCCTCTTGCTTGTAAATTTCAGCTTTTTGTTCAACAAAAAGGCAGGAGATATGTATCAGGCATTACCTCTTACCCGAAATGAACTATTGTTTACACGTGCATTTTCCTGCTTTGTTGCCGCATTTTTCACCGTTACGGTTGCCTTTGCAGGACTTGGTATTGTGAATTTTCTACCCGATGTAGAGGGAATAGGCGTGGCTCAGTTCATCACGACATATTTACTTACCGTCTTGTTCCTTATGGTGTCCACCGCATTCACACTTATATTTGTGGTCTGTTGTGGCGGATATTTCGATACCTTTATTGCTCTTGGAAGTGCAAACCTCGGACCTCTCGCACTACTCGCCATTCTCATAAACTTTGCGTCAGACAGGGTTAACGGAATAACCTTTAACGACGAAATACTTTTCAATACCTCACCCTATCTGTTTATGGCAGGTAAATTATACCGTAACACCACTCTCACTACCTGGTATGCGGTGCCAAGCCAAAAAATATCATTGCTTGAAATAATATTGCTTACCGTCTTCGGCATTATATGTCTTATTATATCGGCAAAGCTTTTTGCAATCCGTAAAAGCGAAAAGGCAGGAGAGGCATATGCCTTCAAATTTGTGCCCTTTATAATTTGTCTTCCTATTTCTATGGTAGGCGGCTGGCTTATCGGCTATATACTTTCGGGAAGCAGTCATTTCTCCTCCCTTGATTTCTGGGTATTCTTTATAGTCGGTGCAATACTCTGTGCTATAACCTATGGGGTGATTACCTCCAGAGGCTTTAAAACCCTTAAAAAGTCGTTAATTAGCGGAGCAATCTCAATTGTACTTATGGTTGCATTGATAATAGGCTCGGTCGTTATCGCTAATAGGGCGGAGGTATATGTTCCGAATAAGGAAAATATAAAGACAATTTATTTAGACAATCTTTATATTGGGGATATAGCTTTTGAAGACGATTTCGACATAGTTCTCGACATTCACAGCAAAATCGTTGAAAACATTGAAAACGAGGTAGGGGACATAGCATATGTTGAAAATCAGTTTATGAATATAATTGACCGTATGAACATCACCTATGTACTTAAAAGCGGAAGAAAAATAGAGCGTAGATATTGGTATAGCGACCACAGTCATCCCAATCTCAAGGCACCTCTTTTAAGGCTTGTGCAGTCGGACAGCTATCTTTCGGGATATGCCTCGTGCTTTAAATCTGAAAAGGAATTTGTGGGCATCACATATCACAAATATGATGATAAGGCAGACAAAACCGAAACCAAAAACGCCTTGCTTACAAACGAACAGGCAAAGACCTTGTTTGAGCTTTATAAAAAAGAAATTAAAGAGGCAAACGAGGACATTTTTACAGATTCCTGCTATGAAATCAGTGTACAGGGCAATATTTATACCCATGTATTTATTCCTCATTCCTTTGATGAATGTTGGGGGTATCTTGAGCCAATGCTAAAAGCTGAAGAGTAATGTTAGAAAAGCCTTGTCAACAAATCGTTGACAAGGCTTTTTTATATGTTAAAATAATTACGGTGATGTTTTTGCAAAAGCATAGAATATATTCAGCCGTTCTCTCGGCGATGTTTTCAGCTATAATTATAATATGCTCTTTAATATCTGTGCCAGCCCCCATACCCTTTACAATGCAGACCTTTGCTATCTTTACGGCAACGGCATTTCTGGGGTTTAAGGGCGGTCTTGCCGCGGTAGGGACTTATATTTTATTAGGTGCCGTAGGCCTGCCTGTTTTTTACGGAATGCAGGGAGGTATGGGTGCTCTTTTAGGGCCTACGGGCGGTTATATAATAGGCTTTGTTTTTATTCCTCTTATAAGCGGACTGCTCTCGTTGGTGCTTCCCAAAAGGTATAAATTTGTTTATATGCTACTTGGGCTTTTAGCCTGCTATTTGTTTGGCATGCTTTGGTATATGCTGTATACCGATGCAGATTCTTTTGTCGCAGTATTGCTTGTTACGGTGTTGCCCTTTGTATTGCCCGACCTTGTTAAGCTTTTTTTAGCCTTAAAGCTTGCAGATGTACTGAAAAATGCCTGCGATAAAATTCTTCCGCCCAGCCCCGACAGTCTTAGCAAAAATAGAATAAAACGCTACACATCAAATAAGCTACAGGTCTTTGTTTTTGAGGAAATAGATTCCACCAACAGCGAGGCGGTCAGAAAGCTTAATGAGGGAATCTCTACCCCTGCACTTTTTGTAGCCGAAAGGCAGACGGCAGGCAGGGGAAGAAGAGGGCGAAGCTTTTATAGCGACGGCGGCGGTCTTTATATGACCTTAGCTGTTAATTGTTCGGCAGAAAACTCGGTAGGGCTTACCACCCTCGCCGCAGTTGCGGTAGCCGAGGCTATAGAAAATCTGACAGGCATATCTGCAAAAATCAAGTGGGTAAATGACATATATGTAAGAGATAAAAAGGTTTGCGGAATTCTTTGCGAATCCGTAACCGATAAGCAAAGCGGAGAGATGTATGCCGCCATAATTGGCATAGGCATAAATTTGAATGTGAAAGAATTTCCAAACGAGCTTGACGGTATCGCAGGCAACTTAGGGTGCAACCAGCTTTCAAAGAATCTGCTTGCCGCGCACATAACCAATCGTATTTTAGAACTTATAGAATCTGATGAAGAATATATAAGCAGTTACAAACAAAAATCCTTGGTTTTAGGTAAGGAGATTTTTTACATAAAAAACGATGTGCAATACGATGCCGTTGCCGCAGATATAACCGAAAACGGAGGACTTATTGTTAAAAATGCCGACGGTAGCACAGAAACCCTCACTAGCGGAGAAATAACTTTAAGAATAAAAAAATCCGAGTAATACTACTCAGATTTTTTCGTTTCCCTCATTTTGGGTATAAATTTTTCAGCAAATTTTCCTTTTCCGCGGTTTTTAATATAGAAGAAACCGATTATACTGAATACAACCGCACCAACAAAGTTAACTATAAGGTCTTTCATAGTATCTATAAGACCTATATCAATATAACCCTTAACGCTCATTAGGTTTCCGTTAATAGCAATGCTTTGAATATCGTTTAGGTGTATGGTTTTGTTGGTGTTGGCGGGGTCGAGGGCAACGCTGTTAATAGAGTTTATTATAAAATCCTTTTGCATATCGGTTTTTAAAATCATATCGCTGGAGAATTCCAAAAACTCCCAAAACACCCCTATGGTCATAGAAAAGCAGAAAGCAACAATGGCTACAAAGATAGGTGATAGCTGAAATTTTATGTTTTTGTTTTGATTTAAAAGGTCAACAAGTGCAAAACCCACCGCCGCACACAAAAATCCGTTTACGGTGTGTAAAATTGTATCCCAATGGGGCACTCGCACATAAAAGCAGGCAATTTCTCCAAGTATTTCTGCGGCAAAAATAAAAAGAAGTACAATTATTTCGAGTACCGACGGAAGCTCTATTTTAAAGGCTTTTTCCACTACTGCAGGCAGAAGAAAAAGAATCAGTGTCAGCACGCAGAAAAAGGCGGTATAGAATTCTTTTCGCCAAAGTGCTACGATTAAAGCGGCAATAACTATAATTCGCAAAATAATATATACTACAAAGGTATTTTTGTTTTCTTTTATATTGTTTTTTAAGTCTTTAAAAAAGGTATTTGCCAATTTACACCACCTCAATAAAATAATATCACCCTTTTATTAAGAAATTGTGAATTGCTTGATATGAATATATGAATTTGGTATAATACATTATATTTTAAAAGGAGTAAGGATATTTTGAAACACAATTATTCCCTTATGACCGAAGAAGTAATCAAAGATATAATAGGCTCGGGTAAAAAGCCCACCCTTTTGCTCCACGTTTGCTGTGCACCCTGCTCCAGCTATGTTATAGAGTATTTAAGCAATTTTTTTGATATTACACTCTATTATTATAACCCCAATATTTCTCCTGAAAGCGAGTATCAATTTCGTCTTGTTGAACTTAAGCGTTTAACCGAAGAATTTGAAGCGGCTAAGGGTGTAAAGCTTTTGTCCTGTGATTACGACCCTCAAAGCTTTTTAGAAATTTCAAAAGGTCTTGAAACTGTGCCCGAGGGCGGTCAGCGTTGTAAAAAATGCTATTATCTTCGCCTTGACAAAACTGCAAATGCGGCGGCATCGGGGGGCTTCGATTATTTTACTACCACACTTACAATAAGCCCATATAAAAATGCACAGTGGCTTAACGAAATAGGCGGTCAGCTTAGCGTAAAATACTCCGTGCCCTATCTTTTTTCGGACTTTAAAAAGAAAAACGGTTATAAAAGATCAATTGAATTATCAGAGCAATTTGGGCTTTACCGTCAGGATTATTGCGGTTGTGCTTATTCTAAAGCCGAGGCCGAGATGAGAAGACTTGAAAAAATCAGCAAATAATGGTATACTATTTGTAATATACAACTACCCTTAAGGAAGTAGGTCACGAGAAAATATGAAAAGATTTTTCGGCGATATTAAAAAATTCGGCAATTACGTCACATATTCCGCCCGTTCGGAGCTTAAGGCAGAGGTTGCTGGCTCCTTTTTAAGCTGGCTTTGGTGGATACTCGATCCTCTTCTTTATATGCTGGTGTATTCCTTTATTGCAATCCTCGTTTTCAGAAGCAGCGAGCCTTATTTCCCTGTTTTTGTTTTCATAGGACTTAACTGTTGGCAGTTTTTCAATAAGTCCGTAAGAGCTGCCGTTAAGCTGATTGCAAGCAAGAAGAATATCGTTACTAAGGTTTATATACCAAAGCATATGCTTATTTTGGAAAAAATAGGGGTATACGGCTTTAAAATGTTCGTATCCTTTGCCCTCACAGCCGTGTTTATGATATTCTATCAGGTGCCTGTTCAGTGGTATATTATAGGTATTGTTCCGCTGTTTTTACTGCTTTTCTTAATAACCTTTGCGGTTTGCCTTGTTATTATGCATTTCGGTGTATTCATAGAAGATTTGCTTAATGTTATAACCGTAGTGTTACAGCTTGGCTTCTATGTTTCGGGTGTTTTTTATTCTATCGAAAACCGACTTGCCGAAAAGTATGAGCTTTTAGCAAATATTCTGCTTAACTGCAATCCTATTGCCCTTGTAATGAACGATATGCGAAATGTAATGATAGGCTCGGGTGAGATGCATTTCATACCCATTGCCATTTGGTTTGTTATCGGGGTGTTGGTATCGGTTATAGGAATCAGGACTGTTTATAAATTTGAAAACAGTTATGTTAAAATTATTTAAGAGGGGAGATATATTATGGCAGAATCGGTAATTTCGGTAAAAGACGTAAAAATCAGATACAGATACCTAAAGAAAATTTCCCTTATAAAATCTATGTTTTCCCTTAAAAAGCTTGCAAAGGCAGAGTATTTTGAAGCGGTAAAGGGTGTATCCTTCGAGGTCGAAAAAGGACAGATTCTCGGTATAGTGGGTAAGAACGGAAGCGGTAAATCCACACTGCTTCGTGCTATTGCAGGCATCTTTTCACCCGATGAGGGAAGTATAGACCTACACGGTCACTCCGTATCCCTGCTTTCTATAGGCGTAGGATTTCAAGCCCCCCTTACAGGCAGAGAAAATATATATCTTTCGGGAATGCTTCTCGGCTTTTCTCAGGAGAAAATTAATGAGAGAATTGACGAAATTATAGAGTTTTCGGAGCTTGGAAAGTTTGTTGACCGCCCCGTAAAAACCTATTCCAGCGGTATGTATTCAAAGCTGGCTTTCTCAATAACCGCTATTCTTGAAACCGAAATAATGCTTATAGATGAAGTCTTAAGTGTCGGTGATGCAAAGTTCAAGAAAAAGAGCTACGAAAAAATGCGTGAGCTTATAAGCGATAAAAATCGTACGGTAATTATTGTTTCTCACAGCACCGAAACACTACAAAAGCTTTGCGATAACATTTTGTGGATTCACGATGGTGAGATAAAAATGATGGGCACAACCGAAGAAGTGCTTCCCGAGTACAACAACTTTATGTCCTGATAATATGTCAAAATTTTTTAAGAAGTTTAAATATGTAAAGCTTCGGGATATACTTCATATATTTTTGTTTTTGCTTGCACTACCTATAGCACTGATATATAAGCAAAAACGCAAGGATTTATGGCTTATATGCGACAACGGAATTGAGGCGACCGATAACGGTTTTGTTCTGTTTAAATATATTTGCGAGAATCATCCCGAGCAGGACTGTGTGTTTGCCGTTTATAAATCGAGTACCGATTATAACACGGTGAAAAATATCGGAAAAACAGTTGAGTACGGAAGTCTGAAGCATTGGGTGCTCTATCTTACCGCAAGGGTAAATATCAGCTCTCAAAAAAGCGGAAAGCCCAACTATGCTGTTTGTAATCTGTTAGAGGTTTACGGAATACTTAAAAACAACCGCGTTTTTTTACAACACGGTGTAATTCTTACCGACATAAGTCGGATCGTAGCCA
>JAZUNC010000174.1:0-6479 GCA_045603945.1 Acutalibacteraceae bacterium
TTTTTCGTGTTCTGTCATTTTCTCACCTCAACATATGAACAAGTATTCATATGATTATTATAACATAGCATTAAAAAAAGTCATGAGCTTTTGCAAAAGCTCTTGACTTTTTTTAATGCTATGTTATAATAAACATATGAATACTTGTTCATATGTTGAGGTGAGAAAATGACAGAACACGAAAAACACATTCTCGAACACCCTGAGCACGATAAGGTTTTAGAGAATACAAGAAGCCTTATGCCCCGTGAAGAGCTGCTTTACGATTTAGCCGAGCTTTACAAGGTTTTCGGCGACACAACCCGAATCAAAATACTTTTTGCTCTATACGAAAACGAAATGTGCGTTTGTGGCATTGCAGAGCTTTTAAACATGACCCAAAGTGCAATTTCGCATCAGTTAAGGGTTTTAAAACAAAGCAAACTGGTTAAATTCCGCCGAGAGGGTAAAACAATTTTTTATTCCTTAAGTGACGACCATATATTTAAGATACTAAATCAAGGTTTAGAGCATATTACAGAACAGTGAGGTATATATTATGAGAAAATCTTTTAAGCTTGATAATTTAGATTGTGCACACTGTGCCTCAAAAATGGAAGAGGCAATAAACAAGCTTGACGGCGTAAAGCACGCAACCGTCAGCTTTATGCTTGCACGCTTGACTATTGATGCAGAAGATGAAGGATTTGAACAAATAATTGATAACGCCCAAAAAGCAATTTCAGGTGTTAACCGCATCTGTAAAATTATAAGGTAAAAAATATGAACCAAAGACAGCGTTTTATACTTATCAGAATAATCTGTGCGGCAGCAGTTCTTATTTCGGGCTTTATTCTAAGTCTGATGCCTCTTACAGAATTTTTAACCCTGTACTTTTACATTTTATCGGCAATTATCATAGGATACGATGTTTTAATATCGGCAATAAACGGAATCGTTCACGGACATATGCTGGATGAAAACTTCCTTATGACCATAGGCAGTATTTGTGCCTTTTTGCTCGGTGAATATGCAGAGGGCACCTTCATTTTGCTTTTTTATCAGGTAGGAGAACTGTTTCAGGCGATTGCGGTTGGCAAGTCAAGAAAATCTATAGCCGAGCTTATGGACATCCGCCCCGATTATGCAAATTTATATAAAGACGGCATTGTTGCTACCGTAGACCCCTATGAGATATGTATCGGCGATATTATCGTAGTAGAGCCAGGGGAAAAGATACCCCTTGACGGCATAATTATAAGCGGTAGCTCCAGCGTTGACACCTCTTCTCTTACAGGGGAAGCCGTTCCTGTCGATGTCGGTGTGGGGAATGCGATAATAAGCGGAAGCGTTAATCTTACATCACCGCTTAAAATAAGGGTGACTAAAGAATTTGATGAGTCTACCGTTTCAAAAATATTGGAGCTTGCCGAAAACGCATCCACCCGCAAGGCTAAAACCGAAAACTTTGTTACTACCTTTGCAAAATACTACACACCGTCTGTTGTAATAGCGGCACTTCTTGTAGCCCTGCTCCCTCCCCTGCTTTTTAGTGCGTCTTGGTCGGTATGGATACTGCGTGCGGTAATGTTTATAGTAATTTCCTGCCCATGCGCTTTGGTGGTTTCTGTACCTCTTGCGTTTTTTGGAGCGTTAGGCGGTGCCTCAAGAGCAGGAATTCTTGTTAAGGGCAGTAACTATCTTGAAGCCTTGGCACAGGTTGACACAGTAATTTTTGACAAAACAGGTACTCTGACCAAAGGCAGCTTTACTGTTACCGGATTATGCCCATCGTCTGGAGTAAGCAATGAAGAACTACTTAAAACAGCGGCAATATGCGAACAGCATTCCTCCCATCCTATAGCACTTTCGATTAAAAAAGCCTACGGAAAAGAAATTTCCTGCGACGGAAGATACGAAGTTGTTTCAGGAATGGGTGTTATCTGTGAAACCGATAACGGTCTGCTTTTAGCAGGAAATTCGGCTCTGCTTACCGATAACGGATATAAAGTGACTGAAATGTATTCACCCGCAACCGTAGTGCACGTTGCCGACGGAAAGTACCTCGGTTATATACTTATAAACGACGAATTAAAACCAAACGCAGCAATAGCCGTTGACATGCTGAAAAGGTTGGGAGTAAATCGCACCGTGATGCTGACAGGCGACCGCCGAACTGCCGCAGAGGATGTTGCTACCGCACTACGGTTAGACGATTACCGCTGTCAGCTATTACCTGCCGACAAGGTGGAGGCTACCGAAGAAATCATTGCTTCCTCAGGCAGAAAGGTTGCTTTTGTGGGAGATGGCGTTAACGATGCCCCCGTACTCGCAAGAGCAGATGTAGGCATAGCTATGGGAGCTTTAGGCAGTGATGCTGCCATAGAAGCCGCCGATATAGTGATTATGAATGATGACCTGAGCCTTATATCAAAGGCGGTAAAAATAGCACGAAAAGCACTTAGGATTTCAAAACAAAATATAGCTTTAGCTCTTATAGTTAAGTTTTCCTTCCTTGTGCTCAGTTTTATCGGCCTTTCTAATATATGGATGGCGGTATTTGCCGATGTAGGAGTTCTTATTATAGCTATTATAAACTCTATGAGAACTTTACACAGTAGATAATATATGCATGGAAAAACCGACAGATATGTGTTTCACATATCTGTCGGTTTTGTTATATAAGATTATTCTTCCTCTTCTTGCTTTGCATCATGGGCTGCAGATTTATCTTGAGGATTTTCTTCATCATTTTCTTCAGCTTCATCAGGTTCGTCCTGAGCAGTATCTTCTTCCTCTGCTACAGTTTCCTCTACGCTGTGTTCGGGAGCTTGCTGTGACACAGGCTCGCCAACCGAAACGTATTCAAAACCTACGGACTCATCGTCCTCGAAGTAAAAATCGTCCTCTTCTTGCTCGTATTCTTTTTTATCTTTACCTGCGGTAGCTATCTTTACAATAAGCACTATAACAGCAATTATAAGGAGAAGTATAATTGCAAGAATGGTTATAGTAACGATTTTTCCGTTGGTGTTAAGATCATTAAAGGTTTCGATAATATTAAGCTCCTGTTCGGGGGCGGTATTCTCATCAAACTGAGCCTGAGATTTTAAGTCTATGTCTACCGCTCTTTGCATTGTGCCGTCTACAGTATCGTAATTGTAGAAGCTGTTCTGTCCTCCCGGACCCTTTGCATATACCGTTACAAACTCGGTAAAAACGGCATTATCGCTTTTATATGCAGGAACCATTACCTCCCCTATCATAAAGTCAGAAACCTGGGTATAGCCATCAGGCACCTCGGCGGTGGGGAGTATGCTGTAAGAAATACCTCCTACAGTAACGGTAACAAGCTTTGTAAAGCTGTCGTCCTCATTCACCACATAGAAATCTGACGCAGTACCGTCGGGTGTTTTAAGATATATCATAATATAAGTGCCGTCGGAAAGGGCGGGAATGGTTTTAGAATCGAAGGCATAATCGATTACAGAAAAGCCTGTAGGGGTAGTTGCCCCTGCAAAATCCTCTTGAACATACATTGAAGTGCCGTCAACCGTCACTTCCGTAACATCATTGATAGGCTCTTGTGTTTCGGTTTGGGGAACATTTCCGCTTTCGTCAAGACGGGTAATATTAATTGTATATGTTTTTGTAGCTCCGTTTTCGGCAGTTACTATAACCGTACGCTTATTAAAGCCCACCTTCATTTCACGACTGCCCTCAACCGTTGCGGTAGCCTTGGCATCTGCACGGGAGGTAGAAACCCAAAGCTCGGTAACATTGTAGGGAAGTGTAACGCTGTAAGAGGTTACGTTTGGATCAAAAGCGGGGGTAAGAGTGCCTGAGGAGAGCGTAAGTCCCTTTAGGTTTGCATTAGAAGATGCCTGAGCACTGGGATCGGTCACGGTGACGGTAGCAGAACTACCCGACAGTGATTTTTCGGTGTCGTTTTTATCCACATACAGCAGGCTCTCAAGTGATATTATCGATTTTCCTGCCTTTAACGCCTTGAACTTAATAACCTCTGTCAGATTATTTTTTCCTGGCGACTGTAATACTATCTTCGCTTTACCGTTGGTAAGCAGATTTCCGTTATCGCTGGAAACAAATTCAAGTACCGCAGGATCGTAGGTTATATATCCTTCAAGTCCATACATAGGGTCACTTGATGATGTTGAGAAGCGTGCTGTAACAGTAAGCGTCTCACCTACAGTAATCTTGTTTTTGCTGAAGGCAATTGACGAGCCTGCAGCATATACGCTTACAGTAAGCATACTTAGTAATATACCCACAGATATAATTAAAGGAATGATTTTTTTTGCTAAAGTTTTCATAATTTGCTCCTATTGAGTTATTTCAGATATTTCAAGCAGGTGCTTTTGCACTCTTGCAAGGTCAAGGATAGATATTTTACCATCGTGATTTACATCTGCAGCACTGTTTTGATTTCCTGTAAGCTTGTTAACCTCAAGCAAATGCTTCTGTACCCTTGCAAGGTCAACTATACTCACCTTTCCATCGCTATTGGTATCTCCGAAAACAACGATGTTGTATTGCTGCTTTTTAGTGCCTTCATTATCGTATACCGTAACCTTATCTCCTGTAGCGATAACTCCTGCTGTTTTTACGGTATTGGCGGAATCAGTTATCTTAGCAGTGCCGTTTTTTACCGTAAATTTCTGTAAAAAGGTCTTTACATCCGTACCGATTTCTACACCGCGTACATATGTACTTATGGTATATTTCGTCGTTACCGTAGGCTCGGGAATCGCCTCGGGCACTTCCCCCTCCTCGCGGAATATGGATAGGATATATTTAGCTGTTTTGCCCGAAGCCGATGTAACGGTTAAGGTTACCGTGTTTTTTCCTTGCTTTAATGAAACGGCACCTGTACCTGTTACCTTTGCACCGCTGGGAACGGTAGCTTCCACCTTAATCGAGCTGACCGAGCTTTCTACCATAAGCTCATAGCTATTAGTGTATCTTGAAAAGTCCTCTACATCTTTTCCGTCTATCTTAATGGAGTTAAGATAATAGTTGTTAGCTCCGCTTGAGGTCGGAAGCGCTGTTGTGTTCGTTGGGGGCAATTCCTTAAACACAGGAATGCTAAAGGTCAGTGCCGCATCAGTACCAACGCTTACATATGCATTTTTCAGCTTTGAGGTTTCAAGATATGCTCCCTGAACATTTGTCATATACTGGTTAACATAAAAGCTTGGCGTTATTACATTAAACTTTTTGTAATAGAGGTTGTCCTGACCACGCTTAACAAAATTGTTGGCATAGTGCTGTGCTCCGCCGATTATCGATTTAGCACGGGTATCCCACGGACGTCCAAGGCTTGTACCCGTACCGTCGCTTCCACCTTTGGCATAAAGAAGTCCGTACTGAACTGCATCGTAATTTCCGCTTTTATATGCATTGATATTAAAGAAATTATAATATCCCTCGTACCCCTTAATATTGCCTGAAATGCTCCCGCCTGTACCGTTTACACCCTGCTCTATAATAATGCTTGCTGCAAGCACATATGGACTTACTCCCGACTGCTGTGCAGCCGCCATAATTACATCAGCATAGGTATCATAAGTATCTTCGGGGAACTCTCCCTCCATAAATGTGCCGTTAAGTATCAGCTGTAGTCCCTCTTTGGTCTGTATTTTAGAGTTATAGGTCTGGTCGAGGAACATATAAATATAATTTTCATTTAAAAAGTTGCGAGGCTCCATATAATACTCAACGACCTCACGCTCTGCCGTATACCAACCTCCGCTGTCGTAGGAAACGTACTTACCCTTGTCCCAATCATAAGCGTACTGCATCATCGACTTCCAGGAAGCCTTTGAACTGCCTGCAACAAGAGAGTGTCCTACCTTCGATTCGGCATCTATAGCCTCTTTCCAGGTCATCGAAAGGTGGTCTGCCATAAATATCCAGTTTGGATGGGCGGCGTGGATTTTGCGAAGAAGCACCTTATAGCTTTCAGGAAATTTTTGATTGGTTAAATTGGTTTCAAAATCCGCATCATAATCGTATTTCGGTATTTCCTGAATACTCGTAATATAGTCTTTACTAACATAGCCATAACCGCTGCCGTAACCGATTTTATACCAACCGTTGGTCTCCTCGTATATAGTGACCGAGGTTCCCGGGTCTATAGCACCTAATGCACTGTATGATGTTCCAGGTCCTGAACGAACCCTTAAATTGCTGGAAACCTTACTTGAATCAACAACACCTATATGGGTAGGGTCTGCCGCAAAAACACTTAAATTTAAGCTGTTAAAGCCAATTCCTGTAATAAGGAGAACAATGCAAAGGAAAACTGATATGTATTTTTTTGTTTTTTCCATAATACTTCCTTTCATTAAAAATCCGTATCACATACATATTAATTATATCAACCAAACCCCTTGGTGTCAATACAAAAGCAAGATAATTAAGAATTTTATGTAAACCAATTTTTGGCTTGACATTTTTTTAGGATTATTTTGAAAGTA
>JAZUNC010000175.1:0-2190 GCA_045603945.1 Acutalibacteraceae bacterium
CTTGGGGACTTCTCTTAGCTATTGGGTGGATTGGCTTTGGTGGAGCGATGGGAATTGTGGAAGTACTTGCACATAGAAAGTAAAATAGCAAGTATAAATCTCCTTGTTTTACAGATACTAACAGTACAAATTTGTAAAGCAAGGAGTTTTTATATATGAAAGCAACAGGAATCGTACGCCGTATCGAGGATTTAGGCAGGGTGGTTATACCCAAAGAAATCAGAAGAACTATGTGAATCCGTGAGGGAGAACCCTTGCAGACAACATTACCTCCTGAAGAAAAGTTTTGTTTGCAAAACATAGCGTCGTAGAAAGATATAATACATAGTAAAACGTAGCAGAATTTTCTGCTCCGTTATTGCTTATTCATCCTTGTTTTTCTTGGTTTCTTTTCCACTTTTCTTCTTGCTGACAAAACCTGCCAGCAGTTTCAAGGCAACGCCAATCGCCAGTGAAATGATACCGACACCAATGCCAAATTCTTCTTCAAAAAAGGAATACACCCCAAGTACGATTCCTATATAGCCAAGAAAGCTAAAGAATGTGGCAAGCTTTTTTGTTTTATGTATCATATTTTACTTAAATCATCAGAAATAGCGGCTTTAAGCTCCTCGACCGAATCAAACTTCTTTTCGGGCCTTATAAATTCCAATAAGAAAAGCTCTATTTCCTTGCCGTAGCAGTCCCCCGAAAAATCCTTAATAAAGGTTTCTGCCGAAACAAAGTCATTTCGAAAGGTAGGGCGAAGTCCTATGTTTGTAATGCCTAGATATTCCTTGCCTTCGATTAAAACCTTTGTCTTATAGACTCCAAATTTTGGGGTGGCAAGACCCTCGGGATATACCTGATTTGTAGTGGGGAAGCCGATTGCACGACCCCTTTGGTCCCCGTGCGAGACCTTTGCTTTAAAGCTGAAAGGACGGGAGAGAAGAGCAGTTGCCCTCGATATCTTTCCGTCCGAGATAAGCGAACGAATATAGCTTGAAGAAACAGTTTTTCCACCATAGGAAATCTTATCACAAAGCGAAAATTCGATACCTTTTTCATTACAGTAATTTTCGAGAAAAGCAGTATCTCCCGCAGCGCGTCTTCCAAAGCGGTAATTAAAGCCACAGCAGATTTTTTTAACATCGTATTTTTCTTCAATGTATGTCATAAACTCATCAGGGTCCATTTCGCAGACCTCGCAGAAATCTAAAAAAACAACCTCATCAATACCTTGTTTTTTAAGCTCAGTTTCCTTTTGCTCCTTAGTCATAAGCCAGCCGCCCGTTTTAAAGGGAAGAGATGAAAAGGTTATGGCAACACTCTTAAAATCACTGTTGGTTGCGTTTTTAAGAACAGCCTGATGACCTAAATGAACACCGTCAAACATTCCGAGTGCGATTGCATAGCCCTCTGCCATATTGTCTCCTCCTTTAATCTTTTTTAGCCGGTTATTTGATTAATAATACATTTAATAGAAATTTGTTTTTTTTCATTATCTGCCGTTCCAAGCCCTACAAAAACACCCGAGTGCTTTATTCTAAGAAGCTCCCCGTCTTTAAAAACGGCGTTTTTAAGTCTGTCGTAGGCAAGCTGACCTCCGTTAGAAAAGCGTACCGCCTGCTTTAAGCTAACATTAACCTCTTTAAAGTGTGAAACTGCCTTTTCTTCGGGAAGAATATAGCCTTTTATATTTTCTTCACTGAGTTCATCTAAGCTTATACAGTCACTAATATCAAAGCCTGACGCTGAGGTGCGTATAAGCTCGTTCATTACAGCACCGCAACCAAGCTTTTCGCCTATATCGCGAATAAGTGAACGAATATATGTCCCCTTAGAGCAGCAGACCGAAAACTCAAATTCATTATTTTCAAAGGAAATAAGCTGGATATTACTGATAGTAATTTTCCGCTTGCTGATTTCGGTAGTCTCGCCACGTCTAGCGAGTTCATAAAGGCGAACGCCGTCTTTTTTTATTGCCGAATACATAGGAGGCAGCTGTTCGCTTTCTCCCAAAAAGCTTTGTATGACAGCTGTAAGCTCTGTAAGGCTAACACAAGGCTCTATGGAGCTTAAAACCGTTCCTGTTATATCAAGAGTATCGGTAGTAATACCAAGCCTTGCCCTTGCCGTATAGCCCTTGTCGGCATCTAAGAGTAGCCCTGAAAGTGCGGTGGCTCTCCCTATAAAAATAGGCAAAACACC
>JAZUNC010000176.1:0-6443 GCA_045603945.1 Acutalibacteraceae bacterium
ATAGCCTACACCGTAGACCGTTTTAAGCCTTACCGAGCCGAACTCTCCCAGCTTTAAGCGAAGTCTTGCTATGTGGGAGTCGACCGTTCGTTCATCCTTGTCGTAGTCGTAACCCCATACCGCATTTAAAAGCTGGTCGCGGGACAGCACCTTGCCCTTATTGTCCATAAGGTATGAGAGAATTTCAAATTCCTTAAGGGTAAGGTCAAGAGGCTTTCCGTCAAGATATGCCACATATGCGGCGGTATCAATGCGGAGCCCTACTTCGTTCTTTCGGTCGGTTTTTACCTCTGCACGGCTTCGCTTTATAAGAGCCTCGGCACGCTTAACCAGAACGGCAGGGGAGAAAGGCTTGGTGACATATTCATCTGCTCCGTTTTCAAAGCCCTGTAGCATATCGAAATCCTCGCTTCGGGCAGACAGCATAATTATCGGCACTTCTGATATTTCCCGTATTTCTCGGCAGACCTGCCAGCCGTCCTTTTCGGGCATCATTATATCAAGAATTATAAGAGCAGCATCGGGATTTTCCGAAAATATACGAACAGCCTCTGCGCCGTCATTTGCGGTTATAGGAGTATAGCCGCTTGCCCTAAAAAAGTCGGAAAGCAGCTCGCAAATACGCTTTTCGTCATCTGCAATAATAATTTTTAAGGACATAGCATCACCTCATCATTTTTCAATTATATAATAACTTTCATATTTAGTCAAAATATTATCAAAGTGTAAACTTTTAAAAAGGGTGATTTCTTGACAATAAAGTGCACCTATGCTATTATAAATTGGTAAAAAAATTAAAGTCGGTGTTAATAAAAAAATGAGTCTTTTACAGTATGCTAAAGCAGGAAATCTTAATAAATTCAAAAACGATTTAAAGGCACTGTCGGTAAGCGAGAATAAAAGCAGTGCAGTTCTTTTTGCTAAGTTTTTATATTGCTTTTTAAAAACAGGCAGCGGATATAGCGATTTTTTAAATTATAAGCTTTATAAAAGAAGCGGTAAAGAGCTTGACGAGTATGTTACCATTAAGCATCAGGATTGGTTTTATGAGATAGTAAGCCCATCTGCATATAAAAAGTTTTTCACCCTAAAGCCCGATTTTCTTAAGAATTTCAAGAAATATATCGACCGCGATTTTTTTGAGGGCGGCACAAAGGAAGAATTACAGGTATTTTTAGATAACAACCCCGAATTTATGATAAAGCCCTACGACGGCTTGGGCGGTCAGGGTGTTGCTAAAATGACACGCGACGAGGTGGGAAACCTTGATGAATTTTATGATAAGCTTAAGAACGAGCATCTTTTTGTAGAGGGCTATGTAAAGCAGAACAGCGAAATAAACCGCCTTTGCGATGCGAGTGTTAACACTATCCGTGTTATGACCTTCGGCTACAAAGGGAAATCAAGAATTTTATATGCCGCTATGCGTATAGGAAACGGGGTCAATCACTGCGACAATTTCCATCAGGGTGGAATGGGATGCTCCCTTGATATAGAAACAGGCAAGCTTATAGGAAATGCGGTGGATAAGGACCTTAATGTGTTTGAAAAGCATCCCACATCGGGTGTCAGGTTTGACGGATTTCAGATACCTAATTGGGATAAGGTAAAGGAAATGGTGCTTGAAGCCGCCCTTGTAAACGACAAAATACACGTGGTTGGCTGGGATGTTGCAATAACCGAAGAGGGTGCCACCTTTATCGAAGGCAATCGTCGTCCGGGCTTCGACCTCGTTCAGGTTTTGTCCGAAAGAGGCAGAAAGGATATAATGCGTACCTGTCTTGAGGAAATCAATAAAAACGAAGGCACAAACTATAAAATATTGCGCTTTGGGAGAGAAACTGTTCTCTCCCTTTTTTATAATATAAAATATAATAATTGAAAAATTATCAAAACCGTGTTAAAATTAATTAATTATAACGATAGTTAAAGGAGAAAACACAAGTGTCACATCCTCTTGATAAAATAAGAAACTTTTGCATAGTTGCTCATATCGACCACGGTAAGTCCACCCTTGCCGACCGTCTTTTAGAGCTTACCCAGTCGGTATCCGAGCGTGATATGGAAGAACAGCTTCTCGACAGTATGGATTTAGAGCGTGAGCGAGGAATTACCATAAAGGCCCATGCCGTAACCCTTTATTACAAGGCATCTGACGGCGAGGAGTATGAGCTTAATCTTATCGACACCCCAGGTCACGTTGACTTTAACTATGAGGTTTCCCGTTCTCTTGCCGCCTGTGAGGGTGCGGTGCTTGTTGTAGATGCCTCTCAGGGCATAGAAGCACAAACTCTTGCCAACACCTATCTTGCTGTAGACCACGGGCTGGAGCTTTTGCCCGTAATCAATAAAATAGATCTACCCTCTGCCGACCCCGACCGAGTTATCGGAGAGATAGAGGACATTATCGGAATTCCTGCCGAAGACGCACCCCGCGTTTCAGCTAAAACGGGTATAAACATTGAAGAGGTATTAGAGCGTATCGTTACCGATATCCCTGCCCCCGAGGGCAATAGGGACGAGCCTCTTTCGGCTCTCATTTTCGACTCGTATTACGATGCGTATAAGGGCGTAATTGTTTATTTCAGGGTTGTCAGCGGTAAAATAAAAGCAGGGGACACCATAAAAATGATGGCTACAGGTGCCACCTTTGATGTTGTAGAGGTGGGCAGAAAGCGTGCAACCTCTTTAGAGCTTTGCGACTGCTTGGAGGCGGGCGAGGTAGGATATCTTGCCGCATCCATTAAAACGGTGGGCGATGCTCGTGTGGGTGATACCATAACCCTTGCAGATCAGCCTTGTAAAGAGCCTTTGGCAGGCTACCGAAAGGTAAATCCCGTGGTGTTCTGCGGAATATATCCTGCCGACGGAGCAAGGTATACCGACCTTCGCGAAGCCCTTGAAAAGCTACAGCTAAACGATGCATCTCTGCTTTTCGAGCCCGAAACATCAACCGCATTAGGCTTTGGCTTCCGTTGCGGATTTTTGGGACTGCTCCATATGGAGATAATTCAGGAAAGGTTAGAGCGAGAATATAATCTCGACCTTGTCACTACCGCACCCAGCGTTATTTATAAGTTTGATCTGACAAGCGGTGAAACCGTTTATGTAGATAACCCCACAAACTATCCCGACCCCGCTGTTATCCAGCAGGCATACGAGCCTGTGGCAGATGTTCATATCTACAGCCCAAGTGAGTATGTTGGCTCTATAATGGAGCTTTGTCAGCAGCGTCGCGGCGAGTATACCGATATGAAGTATATGGGCGACCGTGTAGATATTCACTACATTATGCCTATGGGAGAAATCGTCTACGACTTTTTCGATGCACTTAAATCCCGCACCAAGGGCTATGCAAGCTATGATTACGAGCCTAAGGAGTATGCCGCTTCAAAGCTTGTGAAGTTGGATGTTCTCCTTGCAGGGGATGTTGTGGATGCACTTTCCTTTATAGTTCATACAGATAACGCATATCCCAGAGCAAGGCGTATAGCCGAAAAGCTTAAGGAATTCATACCCCGTCAGCTTTTTGAGGTGCCAATTCAGGTGGCTGTGGGTGGAAAGATAATTGCCCGTGAAACGGTCAAGGCAATGCGTAAGGACGTTCTTGCCAAATGCTATGGCGGAGATATTACTCGAAAGAAAAAGCTTCTTGAAAAACAGAAGGAAGGTAAAAAGCGTATGCGTCAGTTAGGCTCCGTGGAGGTTCCGCAGGAGGCGTTTATGGCAGTGCTTAAGCTTGATGAATAGTTGCATAATAAATACTTACAAAAAGGAGGGCGGATATGGCTTCCTCTAAGCTAAAAAAAGAAAATAAGGCATCGTTTTTGCAAAACATTCTTATGCTGATGTTTTCGCAGGTGGTTATCAAGGTTTTAGGCCTTGTTTATAAGGTAATAATTGTAGATGTAGAGGGCTTTGGAAACACAGGAAACGGCTATTATTCCACAGGCTATCAGATTTATATGATTTTGCTTGCCCTGTCTTCAATGGGCATACCAAACGTGGTATCTAAGCTGGTTTCCGAAAGAATAGCCAAAGGGGATTTTAAGGCCGCCCACAGGGTATTCCGTTTTTGTATTGCAATATTCAGTACAATGGGAGTTTTATTTGCTCTGGTGCTCTTCTTTGGTGCCGATTTTATAGCTACCCAAATTCTTAAGGCTTCAGGGGTAAAATATACCCTTATGGCACTTTCTCCTGCCTTGGCGGTAGTGCCGCCCTCTGCAGTAATGCGTGGCTATTTTGTAGGACTTGGAAGTATGAAGGCAACATCATCTTCCCTTGTTATAGAACAGTTTTTCAACTGTGTGCTGTCCATCGGCTTTGTGTATGCCTGCATCGGTCAGGATACAGCTATTATGGCTGCGGCAGGAAATATTTCTACTTCCTGTGCCTGTATTATAGCCTTTTTGTACCTTGTTATTTTCTTTTCAAAAAGAAAGGGAGAAATAAAATCAGAATGTCTGGCTCAGCAACTGCCGACAGAGCAAAAAGGAAAAAAAGAAATGCTCCGCGTTATTCTTGCGGTATCGATACCCATTTCCTTCAGCTCACTTGTTTCGGTGTTGGGCTCGGCTATCGACACGGTAACCGTAAGCCGCTGTGTGCAAAATGCCTTTGCGGCTTTGGGGGCATCTGCTGCAGAGCTTGAAGCAAAGGCAATGGAGCTTTACGGAATACTGCAAAAGGCAGAAACGGTTACACATTTACCCCTTGCCATAAGTGCAACCTTCTGTACTGCAATAGTTCCTGCGATTTCGGCCGCTATCGCTAAAGCTGATATGCAACAGGCAAACCGAAAAATATCCTCTTCTCTTTTTATAAACTCCTTATTCATTTTCCCCTGTATGGCAGGCTTTATGGCACTTTCAGAGCCGATACTAAGGCTTTTGTACCCCAGCGTGCCTGACGGAGCTTTGGTCCTAAGACTTCTTACAATTTCTCTGCCGTTTTCCTCTATAAACTTTATTTTAAACGGAATACTTTACGGAATAGGCAAATCCCATATACCTGCTATCGCTCTTACCGCAAGCTCAGCCTTAAAGCTGGGACTAAATGTTTGGCTTGTAAACATTCCCGATATTAATATCTACGGTGCGGTTTTCAGTACGGTGGTTTATAATATTATAATATTTGCCGTAGAAATTCTGGTGGTTAAACGGCATATCAAACTTCAGGTAAATATGGTCAAGTGCTTTGTAAAGCCGATTATTTCTTCGGCTGTTATGGGCTGTGCGGTTTATCTTATTTATAGGCTTTTAAATACTATGGGCAATACTGCGGCAACCCTTATCTCAATTCTTTTGGGTGTTGTGATATATGCAGTGCTTGTTATGGTTACAAAAAATCTTGACAGAGATGATTTGGAATCGGTGCCTATGGGCGGCAAAATCTGCACTCTTCTCGAAAGACTGAGGCTGATATAATGAAAGCTTTCGGAACGGTGCTGTTCGACCTTGACGGTACGATTACCGACCCTGCCGAGGGAATAACAAATTCGGTTGCACATTCCCTTAAAAGCTATGGTATAGATGTTACCGATAAGAGAGAGCTATGTGCCTTTATAGGGCCTCCGCTTTATGCTTCTTTTATGAAGTATTACGGATTTTCAGAGCAAAAGGCGTTAGAGGCGGTAGAGCGTTACCGCGAATACTATTCGGTAAAGGGTGTGTTCGAGTGCGAGCTTTATCCGCATATCAGGGAATTGCTCGACAAGCTGTGCAGTTCTGGTAAAAAACTTGTGCTTGCCACCTCAAAACCCGAGTTTTTTGCAAAACAGATATTAAAGCACTTTAAAATTGATAAATACTTTTGCTATCTTGCAGGGGCTACAATGGATAGCCACCGCGTGGAAAAGGCAGATATTATAAAATATGCCTTTGAGAATATTGGTGTTACCGATGTGTCTTCTGCGGTTATGATAGGGGATAGAGAGTTTGATGTTTTCGGTGCGAAGACTATGGGAATTACCTCTATCGGTGTTGCCTATGGTTATGGAAGCAGGGAAGAGCTTGAAAGTGCAGGTGCAGACTATATCTGTGAAGGTGTAGAAGACATAGAAAAGCTACTTCTTGGATAACTAAAATTGTATGAACTGACGAAATTCATTTTTCGTCAGTTTTTTTGTTTTACAAGAGTATTAAAATATGCTATAACTTACTAGTAAATTTAAGGAAAAGAAGTGTAACTAATAAAATGAGTAAGTGTTATATCAAGCCGAAGCTTTTCTCGGTCATGAAAGACTACACAAAACAGCAGTTTATAAAAGACCTCACCGCAGGTATTATCGTGGCAATAATAGCCCTTCCGCTTTCTATTGCTCTTGCACTCGCTTCGGGTGTAGAGCCTGCTGCAGGTGTTTATACTGCAATAGCCGCAGGCTTTGTATGTGCCTTTTTAGGCGGAAGCCGCGTACAGATAGCAGGGCCCACAGCCGCGTT
>JAZUNC010000177.1:0-9296 GCA_045603945.1 Acutalibacteraceae bacterium
TTTTCATATTGTTTCTTCCTTTCCGAAAATATACTTATATATGTTGATTTTATAATAATTTCCCTTTTTTGTCAATGATTAGTGGCATGGCTTTGATTCGGATTCTTCACATGGCAGATACTTAGAATTACAGGGGGCTGGGTGGTTAGGTGCGAATAATTTACGAAGATTTGAGTATCGCACGGGCGGCCGATGACCGCCCCTACGGTAGCCGTTGGGTATTGCGATAATAAATGAAAATCGGAGAGTTTCCTCTCCGATTTTTTATTTTGTAGGTATAATAAATTTCTTAGGCTCGGCAAGCATATCCTCGGTTACAGAGTTTAAGGCTTTAATTTCACTTACACTGCTATTATAGCGTCGGGCAATATCCCAGAGCGACTCCCCTGCATCTGCAAAATAAAGAACTATACTGCTTCGTCTATCCTTGGTATCAGGAGCATTTTCATCCTCTGCTATATCGGTTAAAAGCTGATATTCCATATTATCGTAGATAGTGGCAGATATCTGAGGTTCCACAGCTACAGAAATAGTGTTTGCGCCTGTAATAGTATATGAACTGTGAGCCACTGTGATGTCGCATACCGCTTCGGGTCGGTTTAATACCGCTTCGGGTTTGTAAATATATTCAAAATCAACAGGACGTTCATAGCAATTAGGCACACCCTCGCAATCGTAGGCAAGAAGATTTACCAGCATTGTTCCGTTCAGCTTAAGCCTGCCGTCTTCAAATTTACAAACGGATTTTTTATTTTCGCACCACATATCTATAACAGAGCCGATAGCTCCATCGGTAAATTCCAAATTCTTTTTTGCAATAAACTTTTCACATATACGCTCTTTTATCTTTTTAAAAGTGAAGGTGCCCCTTGACATTTTACAGTTGCCCTGTGTTGAATAGGCATCAATAACGGTGGGTATCTCGTCGTCGCAATAGGCCTTTACCGAAACTGCAAGCTTTGCCGATATGGAAAAGGCACGTATCTCATCATCATTTCCCACTCTGGGACTAAGCTCACAGAAAAGTATCTTAACCTCGCAGTCGCATTTACAGCTATCGTTTATTCCATCAACATCCACAAGCTGACTAAAGGGAAAGCTATCCTCAAAGCTTTGGGGGCGTGTACCCTCCTCGGGCAAATAGAGTACATATATTTTAGCGGTGCCCTTTACCATTACCTTTCCGCTGATAATACGTACCTCGTCAACAGTAACCGTAGCATTATGCCGTATAATGCACTCCACCGATGGCTGACCGTTACCGATAGATATTTCCTCTTCCACGATAAGGTTCTTTTCTCCCCTGCCCATAGGCATAGTAGCCTCTGCCTTTCCGCGAAGCTGTTCGATATCCCTGTTATCTATATCGCAGATAATCTCCTGCTCTACAGTAGTTTTTACACAGACGTTAAGGCTAAAGCTTCCGCTTACGGTGACCATACAGTCTGCCGAAATTGCTGCAGAAAACTTCTCATCTGAAATTTGAGTATAAACCTCGCCGCCAGACAGGTCTCGGTCACTTTCAAGGGTCTTTGAATATAGCAAAATATGCTCGTGATTGCAAAGACAATTACCACTATCGAGATATATTATTGAAACGGTGGCAGTTCCCTCAACCGTTACAGTCTTATCCGACACCAATTTTGATGTTACGGCAACCCTACCGCTGCATTTAAGTATTCTTTTCGGCTCTCGGTTTCGGGGAAGGTTCATATTTCCCTCTATCTGAATTTCTGCTAAGTCGCAAAACAAGGTCTGTTCCGCCTTTACACCGTGGCGAGTAAAGTTTATTTCCATCGTTTATTCTCCTTTGTCATTTTAGTACAGTATATTATCTGCTTAGCTAAAATATGAAACGGCCGAAGAAATTTCTTCGACCGCTATCCTTTTATGTATTATTCATTGTCGGTTTTTTTGACCTTAAAGATAAGCCTTAAAATTCCGCTTAAGATTTTGGGGCTCTTTACAAGCACAACCTTCATACCTTTCCTCCTAACAGCAATGTTTATTAAGTAACAAGCCCATAATAATCAGTGCGGCAGACAAAATGACGACCAGCCATCTCAGCGGTAGAAAGAATGCCAGCATTACTCCTACCGAGAAGGTCACAATAAAAAATCCGCCTTTATTACCCTTTCGTCTTCTGATATGACCACCCACCTTTACTGTTGCCTAATACATTATATTTCAGCAAAGAAAATGGGTGACAAAAAATAATAAACATAATTTCGCCTTTCCCTTTTCCCCTTTCCCTAAAAAAAATAATCCCTCGCGAGAGGGATTATTTTTTAATATTCCAAGCCTTTATATCTTTAAGCTCGTTATAAATGGTTAAATATGATTCATATCGGGTGGCTTCTATTTCTCCGCTTTTTACAGCATTACAGACCTCACAGCCCTTTTCTCCTATATGGGCACAATCGGTAAAAAGACAGTCTCCGTTAAAGGGCTCGAACTCGATAAAAAGCTCGCTTAATCTCTCCTTAAACTCAAGGTCGTCCTTATTCACATCCAAAGAAGAAAATCCAGGGGTGTCGGCAACATATCCGCCAAACGGGTGAGCAAAAAGCTCTGTATGGCGAGTGGTATGCCGTCCTCTTCCTAATTTATCGCTGACATCTCCTGTAGAAAGCTTAAGCTCAGGGAAAATGATGTTAAGAAGGCTGGACTTGCCTGCACCTGAATTGCCTGTAAAGGCAGTTACACAGTCCTTAAGCTCTGCCTTTATATCTTCAATTCCCTCGCCTGTAACGGCTGAGCAAGAAATTGTTTTAAAGCCTGCATTTTTATAAATATCGCACCAACGAGTAACATTCTCAAGGTCGTTTTTATTAAACACTATTACAGGCTCGATATTCTTATATGCACATATTGCGGTCATTCGGTCGATAAGCAACGTGTTAGGGGTAGGAGTTACCGAGGCTGACACTATAAATAGCTTATCGATATTTGCCACAGGGGGACGGCTGAGAAGGTTTTTTCTGTCGGCAATACTGTCAACAGTACCTTTATCGCCATCTATGGTTATATCTACCCTGTCGCCCACAAGAGGGGTCTGCTTAACATTTCGAAATTTGCCTCTTGCCTTACATTCTACAATACCCTGCTGGGTTTCAACATAGTAAAACCCCGAAAGGGCTTTAATTATAAGCCCCTTCATTATACGCCGTCTTCCAGATTAACGGTTGCAACAAGGCCTCCGTCCTGCTCTGTATAGCCATCTACAACAAATTTTCCTATTTCCACATCGCCTATTCCCTCAATGTTATAATGCAGAGTAAAGGTCTGTGGGAAACCTGAAATGTTTATTCTGTCAAAGGTGATTTTATTCTGAATCGAAAGATCGATTAACGTCTTTGTTGATTCAATAATTTGACCGTTATACCAAAGGGATGCCTCAACTATTTGTGCAGTTTCATAAGCAGGGGTTGGAACGGTTATTGAGAGGGGTGGCATTTTGCCCTTGCTGACTACAATGTCAACCTTAGTACCTCTGCCGACCTTAGAATTTTCTTTCGGGTCGGGTGACATTACGCAAACATATCCCGCAGGATAGTCATTTGAATATTCTTCGGTAACGTTACCAAGCTCCAATCCTGCAAAGTTAAGCTTGCTTTCTACATTATCCTTATGCTCTCCGAGAAGAGGAGGAAGCTTAACAAGGTCTTCGGGAGGTCCAGAGCTTACATAAAGGGTTATCTTGCAGTCGGAAGGAACATCCTGCTTAGCAAGAGGATTTGTTCTTGTAATATGCTCCGCATCAATGTCGGCATGAGCCTCGTATTCTATATTTATATCATCAATATTAAAGCCTGCATCCTCAAGCATAGCCTTCGCCTGTATAAGAGACTTTTCATAAACATCAGGGAAGGAAACCATCTTTTGACCAAGGCTGACGGTAAGGGTGACATTTACGCCTGATTTTACGCTTGAGCCTCCCTCGGGATCCTGCTTGCAAACATAGCCTGCCTCGTATTCGGAATTATACTCCTGCTCGAATTTAAAGTAGTAAGCACCATTATATTCTTCTTTATTAGCTTCGATCTCTTCCTGTGTCATGCCAACGAAATTGGGTAATTTTATTTCCTCGACACCGTGTGTAAAGAACTTAACAGCATAAATTAAAATTATTATCAGGGCAATTACAAAGGTTGCTGTAACTCCAAGCAAAATAGGAATAATAGGATTTTTACGCTCTTTTTGTTCCTTAGCTGCCTTGGTATCCTTTTCTTCCTCATCTAAAATGTTATCGGGAATGTATTTAGTAGGAGAATCATCTACAAAATAATCGTAATCAAAGGTAATTGCGGGATTTTTCTTGAATGCCTCAAGGTCACAGAGCATCTCTGCCGCAGACTTGTAGCGGCGAGATCCCTCTTTCTGCATAGCGTGCATGGTTATCTGCTCAAGCCCCATAGGAATAGAGCCATTTATATCGCGAGGCAATGTAGGCTCCTTTTGAAGCTGCATAATTGCCACAGAAACTGCACTTTCAGCCTGAAAAGGCAGCTTTCCTGTAAGCATTTCATAAAGCATTACACCCACAGAATAAATGTCTGCTTTTTCGTCGGTCTTTTCACCCTTAGCCTGCTCGGGACTGATATAATGCACCGATCCGATTGCCTTATCGGTTATAGTAACCTGCTCACTACGGGCAAAACGTGCTATACCAAAATCGGCAACCTTGATTATTCCGTCAGGCAGAACCATAATATTCTGAGGCTTTATATCTCTATGAACTACACCCTTATCGTGAGCGTGCTGCAATCCGCGGAGTATCTGTAATGTGAAGTGAACAGCCTCGTTCCAGGAAAGGGGTCCGCTTTGCTCGATATATTCCTTTAAGGTGATACCGTCAATATACTCCATTACGATATATTGAATAAGGTCGCCAAAGCTTACATCATAAACCTTTACCACATTGGGGTGGGAAAGCACAGCTATCGCCTTAGATTCATTGATGAAACGGCGAAGGAACTCATCGTTTCCCGTGTATTCTTCCTTAAGAATTTTAATTGCTACTATTTTATTTTCAATATTGTCGTACGCCTTGTAGACCACAGCCATTCCGCCGACACCGACAATTTCCTGTATTTCGTATCTGCCGTCCAGTCTTTTACCTAAAAATTTATCCATAAAAACCATCCTTGAATTATACTTTAAGTCTTGTCAACTTAGTACACAAGCACTGCAGTTATGTTATCTAAACCACCCGCATTGTTTGCACGCTCAATTAGCTTATCGGCACAGACATCCTGCGGGGTGTTTTTAACCGTTTCAAATATGTTTTGTTCATCTAAATGATTGGTAAGTCCATCGGTACAAATGAGCAATGCGGCATTATCGGGCTTAAGGACAATGTTATAATCGCACATTACACTCTTTTCAGCACCAATAGCTCTGGTGATGATGTTTTTGCGAGGATGGGTCTTTGCCTCCTCTGCACTTATCTCACCGCTTTGCACCATCGCCTGTACTACCGAGTGATCGTTTGTTATCTGCTCGATCTCCGTCGCACCTATGATATAAGCACGGCTGTCGCCCACATGAACAATATGTGCAAGGTTATCGATAATAAGGGTTGCAACAGCAGTAGTTCCCATACCGAGATATTCTTCACTGGAATGGGAAAGCTCATAAACCTCGGTGTTAGCCGATTCAATTGCGGCACGCAAAAGATTTTCGATTGCCACCGAATTCATTTTGGGGGAATATGATTTTACGATATACTCCGAAATGAGGGTTGCCGCCTTTTCACTGGCGATGTTGCCGCCCTTGGCTCCTCCCATTCCGTCACAAACAACAGCGAAAACCGCTCCGTTATCAAACTCACCTACATAAAAGGCGTCCTGATTAACAGATCTGTGTCGACCGATGTCTGTTTTACTGTAAATTTTCAATTTTCTCCCCTCCTTTGTTTTCAAATTTACGGCGAAGCTGTCCACAGGAAGCATCTATATCGCCGCCTAAGGTTCTTCTGACCGTTGTATTTATACCCAAACCGTTAAGCCTGTCAGCAAACTGCTGTAATGCCTTACGGTCAGATTTAACATAATCGTTTTCTTTTACGGGGTTTACGGGAATGAGATTCACGTGACAAAGCATTCCCTTTAAAAGCTCGGCAAGTCTTTCTGCACAAGCCTCGGTATCATTTTTGCCTTTTATCATTGCATATTCAAATGATATGCGTCTACCCGTAACTTTTTGATAATCTTTACACGCGGTTATAAGCTCGCTTATATTCCAGCGTTTATTTACCTTCATCATTTCACTTCGAATATCATCAAAGGGAGCGTGCAGGGATATTGAGAGTGTTATTGGTAAATTAAGCTCTGCAAGTTTATATATTCCGCTTACCACACCAGATGTGGATAAGGATATATGTCTGTACCCTATGCCAAGGCCTTGAGGGTCGGAGACCATTTCGAGGAATTTTTTAACATTATCGAAATTATCTAAGGGCTCGCCCATACCCATAAGCACTATATTGGAAACACGAACTAAGTTATCGGTACCTGCCTTCATTACCTGAGCCAGCATCTCTGACGGGTACAGATTGCGAAAAAGCCCCTCTATTCCCGATGCACAGAAGCTACAGCCCATTCGGCAACCGACCTGTGTAGATATACATACGGTATATCCGTGATTGTATTTCATAAGAACCGATTCTATTCTTTCGCCGTCGTGAAGCTCATAAAGATATTTGACCGTTCCGTCAAGCTGTGATACCAGCTTTTTGACTATTTTAACGGTAGGTATGAAATATATATCTGCCAGCCTTTCACGAAGAGCCTTTGAAATGTTGGTCATATTCTCAAAGCTTTCGCAGCCTGATGCTACCCATTTATATACCTGAGCGGCACGGAACTTTTTCTCGCCCAGAGCTTCAAATTCTGTTTCAAGCTCTTTTAGGGTGAGAGAACGGATATCCTTTTTTTCCAATATTACACCTCTTTTCGGTGTGGTTAATAGTTTTTTATAAGTACTGCAGCATAAAAACCGTCAGTATTATCTTGGTTGGGATAAAATGTTTTTTCTTGCTCTAAAGAATAGTTTGGATGTTCTTTTAAAAAGGCATCAACATTTTCTCTGTTTTCTTTTTTGTTTAAAGTACAGGTGGAATAAAGTAATTTACCCCCCGATTTTAAATAGTTATCGGCATTAAACAGAATTCGCCGCTGAACCAAAACAAGCTCATCAAAGTCGGTTTGGGTTTTATATTTTATATCGGGCTTACGCCTTATTACCCCAAGACCCGAACAGGGAACATCGCAGATGATTCTGTCAAACAGACCAAGGGAGCTGTCGAAATTTGTAGCATCGGCAGATCTTGCAGTCAGATTTTCTATGCCAAGTCTTTGTGCACCTTTGGAAATCAGTCCTGCCCGATGCTCGTAAAGGTCACAGGATATTATCTCTCCCTCGGTAGCATACATTGCGGCAGAAAAGCTTTTTCCGCCCGGTGCGGCACAAAGGTCAAGCAGGCGTGATGTTTTTTTAATGTCAAGCATCCTGACTGCCTGTCCGCAAGAAAAATCCTGAACAAAAAACAGACCTTCTTTATAGGCGGTCATATTTTCTAGCGAGCCCGAAGTACTTAGAATTAGCACGGTATCGTCCCCACCGTTTTCAACCATTACACCGTCATTTTCAAGTCTTGCTTTAAGCCTGTCCTTATCGGTTTTTAAGGTATTCACCCTCAAAAAAATCGGAGGTGTGAGCAAAGCATTTTCAAGGAAATTCTTTGTAAATTCTATTCCGTAATCACGAAGGAGTATAGATACTATCCACTCGGGACAGGAATACGCTATGGAAATATCGTAAATAGAGTTGCCCTGCGGCAAAGGAATGTCGGTACGAACAAGGCTTCGAAGAACGGCATTTACAAAAGATGCATTAAAGCTTTCTTTCGAGCCCTTTATAAGCTTAACCGCCTCGTTTACTGCGGCAGAATCAGGTATTTTGCTTAAATATTTTATCTGATAAACTGCTGTTCTAAGCACCGCCAAGGTATAAGGTTTAAGCTTTTTAAGGGGTGTTTTTATAAGCTTTTTAAGATAAAAATCGATGGTGACCATTCGGTCTAAGGTGCCGTAGAAAATCGCTGTGCATAAAGCTTTGTCCTCTTCGGTAAGATTGGCCGAATCAAGCAGTGAACCGAGCACAAGGTTTGAATACCCACCATCTGTCGTAACCTTTTTTACAGCAAGTGATGCAATATGTCGCGAACCGCCCATTTATTCACCAACTTTGCTGCCTACAGCTATTTTATGTCCTACAAGATAATCTCTTGCGGTCATACGCTTAGAGCCCTCGGGCTGTATCTCGGTAAAAGAAATTGATGTTCCGTCTACACAGGCTACAACCAGCTCGCCGTCAGACTTAATTACGGTTGCAGGAGCTTTATCGGTTTTATCTGTAACGCGTGATGCAAAAACCTTTATTCTTTTTCCGTCCAGCAAAAAATATGCGGCGGGCCAAGGATTGAAGCCTTTAATAAGATTACATATTTCCTGTGCGGTTTTGTCGAATTTAAGATGACCCATTTCTTTATTTATAATTGGTGCGTAGGTTGAAAGAGCGTCATCTTGCTTTTCGGGTATTATTTCGCCCTTTTCAAGCCCTTCAAGGGTATTTAGCATAATCTCTGCACCCATAAGGGATAAACGGTCGTGAAGCTCCCCTGCGGTCTCCTCTTCACCGATTTCGGTCTCGCATTTAAGGAGCATATCCCCTGTATCGAGACCTTTTTCCATTAACATTGTGGTAATACCTGTCTTTTTATCTCCGCAAACGATGGACCATTGTATAGGAGATGCACCTCTATGTCGAGGTAGCAGGGATGCGTGACCGTTTACACAGCCGTATCTTGGGATACTAAGTATGCCTTCGGGCAAAATCTTGCCATAGGCTACCACAACGATAACATCTGGGTTCAGGGCTTTTATATTGTTTTCCGCTTCGCCGTCCTTGAGGGTGTTTGGCTGAAACACAGGGATTCCGTGAGACATTGCACACACCTTAACGGGAGGAGGGGTAAGTACCTGCTTTCTGCCGACGGCTTTATCGGGCTGTGTATATACACCCACCACTTCGTGACTCGAGTTGATAAGCGTCTTAAGTGTGGGAACTGCAAATTCGGGAGTTCCCATAAAAAGTATTTTCATAAAACGGATGTCTCCTATTTTATAGTTCTGTCTTTATAAACTATTCCGTCAAGGTGGTCTATCACATGGCAGAGCGCCCTTGCAAGAAGACCCTCACCCGTTATAGTAAAGGTTTTGCCGTGTCTGACC
>JAZUNC010000178.1:0-1674 GCA_045603945.1 Acutalibacteraceae bacterium
ATGTAGATATTAATTTCGAAACAGGTAAGGTTTATGTAGGACCAGACCTCAGCAATATGACCGAGCTTAACGAGCCCTACACCAAAACCCCCACAAATTTAAGATACGATATAGAATTTCCGATTTATGTTGAAGAGGGACACGTTTTTGTTTTGGGGGATAACCGAAACGACTCTATTGATAGCCGTGCCTCATCTATAGGCAACGGTGGACTTATAGACAAAAGATATATTTTAGGCAAGGCTGTTTGCAGAATATGGCCCTTTGATGCAATTGGAGGTTTAGGCTACGATGAGTAGTGAAATGCAGTATATACAGTGGTTTCCGGGTCATATGACCAAAACCCGCCGTAAAATACAAGAGGTGCTTCCAATAATTGATGCGGTGGCAGAAATTGTAGATGCACGAATTCCTGTCAGCAGCCGCAATCCCGACCTTGCAGATATAATTAAAGATAAGCCTCTTATGATTTTGCTCAACAAATGCGACATGGCAGATCCCGATGAAACCACAAAATGGATAGAGTATTATAAAAAACAGGGTATCTCAGCCGTGCCTGTCGATTGTAAGACAGGCAAAGGTATCGGAAATTTTAAGGATATGGTAAAAAAAGTTCTTGCAGGTAAGCTCGAACAATATCGCGAAAAGGGTATGGTGGGCAAGCCGCTTCGCGTAATGGTTGTGGGAATACCCAATGTGGGCAAATCTACTTTTATTAATAGAATTGCAGGCAATTCCCGAGTTAAGGCAGAAAACCGCCCTGGTGTTACCAGAGGAAACCAATGGGTTTCAATAGATAAACAGCTGGAACTTCTGGATACACCCGGTGTCCTTTGGCCTAAATTCGAAGATCAGACTGTAGGCGAGCGTCTTGCCTTTACAGGTGCCGTAAAGGACGGTGTTCTGGACATAGAACTGCTTGCCGTCCGTCTTATAGAAAACCTAAAGGATAATTATCCCGAGCTATTAAAGGCTCGTTATAATCTTACCGACCTTGAGGACGAGCCCTACGAGCTTTTATGTGCTATAGGTAAAAAAAGAGGTATGATCATCCGCGGTGGAGAGACCGATACCGAGCGAGCATCTGCGATGTTGCTTGAAGAGTACAGAAACTGTAAAATTGGCAGAATAAGTCTTGAAAGGGTAGAGAATAATGCCTGATTTTGAACTTGAATTGTTAGCGAAAAATGAAGGTTATAACTTTATCTGCGGGGTTGATGAGGCAGGCAGAGGACCGTTGGCAGGTCCCGTATGTGCAGCCGCAGTAATCCTTGATACAAATGTGTCTATTGACGGTATAAATGATTCTAAAAAGCTTAGCGAAAAGAAAAGAGAAGCACTTTATGATGTTATAACTCAAAAAGCTCTGGCTTATGGTATCGCATTTGCAACCGTAGAGGAAATAGAGGAGCATAACATTTTAAATGCTACATATCTTGCTATGAACCGAGCTATTGAACAGCTTAAAACAAAAGCAGATTTCGCCCTCATTGACGGAAACCGAGTTCCTGCAGATATTAAGGTAGATTGTAAAACCATAGTAAAGGGCGACTCCAAATCTATGTCTATTGCCTCAGCCTCTATACTTGCAAAGGTAACCCGAGATAGGCTTCTTTTAGAGTATCACGAAAAATATCCTCAGTATAACTTTGCAAAACATAAGGGCTATGGTAC
>JAZUNC010000179.1:0-2849 GCA_045603945.1 Acutalibacteraceae bacterium
AAGGGTCTGGGCGTAAGCCGTACCGCCGCACCCTACAATATATAAGTCAATCTCTACATTATCATCAAATCCCTATGACCTAATCATAATTTCTTCACCGCTGCAGTATACTGTAGCGGTGATTTTTGTTTAACTACAATGTTACCATACAGATTATACAGTTGCCGTATATAACTACTGCTTCGGTAACCGTATTTCCCTCTTTCCCTCTTTCCCTAATCCCTAAAAAGGTGATGCTATGTCGGATAAATTCAGCTCAAAAACCTCATTTATAATGGCTTCTGTAGGCTCGGCGGTAGGGCTTGGAAACATCTTTCGCTTTCCTGCCCTTGCTGTAGATTACGGACTTATTTACATAATCGTTTATATTGTTTTGCTTTTTGCAATAGGACTTCCTCTTCTGATGAGCGAGCTTGCATTGGGGAGAAAATTCGGCGGCTCAGCGATAAAAAGCTTTTCCTCTGTTAAACCAAAATACGGCTTTATAGGTTGGCTTTGCTGTGGCAACTCCTTTATTATAATGACCTACTACTGTCTGCTTTTTTCCTTTGTTCTGCTTTGTGCAGTGTTTTCCTTTAAAATAGCATCGACAACTACCGAAGGAGCGGCAGAAATCTTCCCCTCTCTCCTTTATCCTGAGGGCTTTCCTGTTTTTCCCTTGCTTTTTCTTATTGTAGGCTGGGCGGCGGTAATTCTATGCTTTGGAACTGCAGAACGGCTTGGAAAAATCTCTACCGCAGGTGTTATATTCGCCTCCCTTGTTCTGGGAGTTCTGGCTCTGTTTCGAGGCATATCTCACCCTGAACTGCTTTTGACCTTTTGTAAGCTCGATACCCTGCATTTGCTCTCGCCACGCTTTTGGTGCGATGCTTTAGGTCAGGTTTTTTTCAGTCTTTCGGTAATGGTGGGTGTTATGCCTGCTTATGGGTCTTTTTTAAACAAAAGAGAAAGTATCGCAGGTTCAAGCGTTATCATTGCCCTTTTCGACCTTGCGGTTTCTCTCGCCGCCACAGTAATATATGCCACCGTAATAACAGATACAAGCAGCGAGGGTCTGCTTGCCTGTTTTTCGGTTTATCCTAAAGCCTTTGCGGCTCTTTATTCACCCACCTTCGGCTCAGTTATAGCCTTTTTGTTCTATTTAAGCCTTGCTCTTTTGTGCCTCGATTCGGTTTTTTCCTACCTTAAAAGCATATCCTTTGCGGTATTTGAGAGATTTCAAAAAAACGAAACCTCCGCCGCCATAATAATTTCCCTGTTCTCGGCATTTTTCGGGTTTTTTATGCTGGGTAGCCGAGGAAAGGGTATTATATCCCTATTAGACGGCAGAGTTACACCTCTTCTCACTCTTATTACAGGAATTTTCGAGGTATCCGTTTTTGCAGAGCTTGCAAAATCAGGCTCGCTCATAAGGGAAATAAATCTCGGCTCAAAAAGAGGTTATCCTGCCAAAGTTTACAGGTTTTCGCTCTGCATTTTATCCCCTATCGTAATTATTCTGCTTATTTTGTCACAAATATTGTTTTGACCCCTTGAAATTTGCCTCATTTTGTCGTAATATTATCACATAAAAAACTTTTTTGAGGCAGGAGTATTTTATGGGTAAAAACTTTGTTATAACCGTTGCACGCGGCTTCGGCAGCGGCGGAAAAGAAATTGCACATATGGTTGCTAAGCATTTCGGTATAAACTGCTATGAGCACAGTATTCTCACCCTCGCCTCGCAGATGAGCGGAGTAGACCGCTCCCACTTCGCGGCGGCTGATGAAAAGCTGTATAAGCCCTCCCTTATACACTCGATAAAAGAGACCCTAAATCCCGTTCCCGAAGCTCATTTTGTTTCCAATGACGAGCTTTTCAGCTATGAAGCTCAGATAATGAGGGGTCTTGCCTCCTCCGAGTCTTGCGTAATAGTCGGCAAGGCGGCAGATTTTGTGCTTAAAGACTTGGATAACGTTTACAGCTTTTATATTGAAGCTCCCCGTGCTTATTGTCTTAAAAATGTTATGCGTAAAATGGATGTAACAGAGGCAGAGGCTAACGACCTTATTACAAAAACCGACAAATACCGTGCCGATTTTTATAAGCACATCACCAAGGGCAATTACTGGACAAACCCTGTTAACTATGATATGACCCTAAACTCCCAAAGGGTAGGCAAGGAAAACTGCGTAAAAATCATTGCAAAGTATGTCGAAATGATGCAGGACGGCAAATAGTATGGAAATTCTTATGCAATATCTCTCCTTTGCCGCCTGTTGGATAGGCATAATGGCTCTTATTGGCTTATCTTTATTGCTTACACAGAAATTCCGAAAAAAAGATGACGAAACCACCGTAAGCCCTGAAAAATATGCCGAAGAGTTTGAAAAAGAGCTACAGGAAACCACTCCCGAAAAACCTATAAAAAAGCAATTCAGAAATCCCTTTTATCTTTCCCCCGATGAGATAAGGGAAACCAAAGAAGAAACCGAAAACGGATGAGCCGCAGCTCATCCGTTTTTATTAACAAATTAACCTTAAAATCTTAACAAAATATTCCTTTACAAATCTTTTGGCGGTGGTATAATTCTTATTAAGGCAAATATTGAAGAAAGGAACTTTTAAATGGCTAAAAAACAGTTTAAAGCTGAAAGCAAACGACTTTTAGACCTGATGATTAACTCTATTTACACAAACAAGGAGATTTTCTTGCGTGAAATTATCTCCAATGCAAACGATGCTATCGACAAGCTTTATTATCTTTCCCTCACCGATGAAAACGCAAGGGGAAAGGCAACAGACTTTTCCATCCGCGTTGATTTTGACAAGGATGCTCGCACCATCACCGTTTCCGACAACGGTATCGG
>JAZUNC010000180.1:0-2824 GCA_045603945.1 Acutalibacteraceae bacterium
CAATTCTTGATGAGGCTGACCCCATCGACAAATCCTATTATTTAGAGGTCTGCTCACCTGGACTTGAAAGAGAACTCACCCGCGACGAGCATTTTTCCGCTATGACAGGACAGAAAATTAAGCTTCGTCTTTATAAAGCCCGTGACGGCGTAAAGGAATTCAGCGGAGTTTTAATGTCGGGGGACAAGGAAAAGGTTGTTATCGACACAGACGGAATTAAAACCGAGTTTTTGCGAAACGAAATTTCGGGTTGTAAGCTCGATGATATAGATTTTTAAAAACTGCAAATAATATATGGAGGTATAAAGGAAAATGGCTAAAGCAAAATCAACTAAAAACCAGTCTAAAGAATTTTTTGAGGCACTTCGCTTTATGGAGGCAGAAAAGGGAATCCCTGCAGAATACATTGCCGAGAAAATTGCGGCCGCAATCGTTGTAGCTCTTCGTAAGGATTACGGCACTACCGAGAACATAACCTGCACTATTGATTGCGAGAATGAAATCTTCAAGGTAGTTCTCCGTAAGGACATCGTGGATGAGGTGGAAGACCCCAGAATTCAGATTCTTCGCGACGAGGCTAAGACTCAGTACAAGGCTAAGGCAGATGCCGAGTTTGTTGAAATAGAGATGGACACCCGTCAGTTCGGAAGAATAGTTGCTACCACTGCTAAACACGTTATCCGTCAGGGCATTCGCGATGTAGAAAGAAGTCAGACCCTTTCTGAGTTCCAGTCCCACAACCGCGAGCTGCTCACAGCAGTTATTCAGCGTATCGACCCCAAAACAGGTAATGCGGCTGTTACCATCGGTAAAAGCGAAGCAACTCTTCCCAAGCTCGAGCAGGTTCCCGGTGAAGAGCTTAAAGAGGGCGACCACGTTAAGGTTTATGTTGTAGATGTTAAGGAAACCGAGAAGGGTCCCAAGGTTATGCTTTCTCGCACCCATCCGGGTCTTGTAACACGCCTTTTTGAAACCGAAGTTCCCGAGATTTTCGACGGCACTATCGAAATCAAAAGTGTTTCCCGTCAGGCAGGCTCCAGAACTAAGCTGGCAGTTTGGTCTGCTAACAGCGAGATAGACCCCGTTGGTGCTTGTATCGGACCTCGCGGTGCTCGTGTAAACACCATTGTCAGCGAGCTTGCAGGTGAAAAGATAGACATCGTAAAATATTCCGAGGACCCCGTAGCCTTCATCAGTGAGGCACTTTCTCCTTCCAAGGTGGTTTCTGTTGAGATAATCAGCGAAGACCCCAAGGCTGCAAAGGTAACTGTTCCCGATTCACAGCTTTCGCTTGCTATCGGCAATAAGGGTCAGAATGTACGTCTTGCCGCTAAGCTTACCGGCTGGAAGATAGATATTCGTCCCGAAAGCGGCTTCTACGGCGAGGAAGAATAATTTTAATTCCTAATAAAATATAAACGGGAGGTAAAAGTATGCATCAAAGAAAAATACCTATGCGTCAATGCGGCGGCTGTGGCGAGATGAAGCCTAAGTGCGAGTTGGTAAGGGTTGTGCGTTCCCCCGAGGGCGACATATCTCTTGACCTGACAGGCCGCAAAAACGGCAGAGGCTCATATATCTGCAAAAATGTTGATTGTTTTAATATGGCCTTAAAACGCAAAAGCTTTTACCGTGCTTTCGGCGAAAATTTAAGCGATGAAACCGTAGAAAACATATTGAAGGAGCTGGAAAGTGAATAACGATTCCATACTGACTCTTTTAGGCTTTGGGGCTAAGGCAGGGAGGCTGTCCTTTGGAACCCACGCTACCGAATTTTCTATTACATCTAAAAAGGCAAAGCTTGTATGTGCCGCTGAGGATATTTCGGTAAAAAGTGTAAAAGAGCTTAAATTTAAAGCTGATAAAAATAACATCCCCGTTATCATATTAAAGGGTATCGACACAGCCCTGCTTTCAAAAAGGGTGGGAAAAGGCTGCGGCATCATCGCTGTAAATGACGATGGCTTCGCTCGGTCGATAATGAATAAATGCAAGGAGGAAAAGCGCTATGATGGAGAAATATAAAATTAACGCAGCTGCGGCTGATTTCAAATCTAACGTAAAAGAAATTGCTGCTATTTTAAAGCAGTATACAGGCACCGATAAAAAATCGGGTGCCTCGTTAACCGAAGAAGAAACCAATATTATTTTTGATGCCATTACCCAGAAAAATTCTGTAAAAAGCTTTGATAAATATTTCGAGGCTGGTAAGGCGGCTCGCGAAGAGGTAGAAAAGGCTAAAAAGGCTAAGAAAGACCAGAATCTCGCCGCTCAGATGGCTATTCTCGAACAGCTTAAGGCTGCACAAGAAGCAGAAATGGCTGCAAAGCGTGCAGAAAAAGCAAAGGCAGAGGGTAAGCCCGTAGAAGAAAAGCCTGCACCAAAAAAGGTAGAGACCAAAAAGGCAGAGCCTAAGAAAGAAACTAAAAAAGAAGAGCCCAAGCGTGAGCACAAGCCCTCCGATCCTCAGCCCTTTAAGGCAAGAAAGAAGGAGGACCGTCCTGTAGGTGCCGCTCCTAACCGCGGACCTGCCGAGCGTCGTACAGTTGATACCCGTTTTTCCAATGTTGATATGGAAAAATATAACGAAAAGTACGAGAATATTGCTCCTGCAAACTCTATGAAGGACAATTCTCAGAGAAAGCAGAAGATAAATCAGAAATCTCAGAACTATCGCCGACAGGAGAAATCCAAGAAGGAGATAGAGGCTGAGAAGATGCGTCGCATACAGCTCGAGCGTATCAAGAAAACACCTATTACCGTAACCGTTGGCGACGAGATAACCGTAGGAGAGCTTGCCGCTGCCCTTAAAAAGACAGCAGCC
>JAZUNC010000181.1:0-9095 GCA_045603945.1 Acutalibacteraceae bacterium
AACAATAAGGTCCCACTTTAATACAGTCGGACCTTATTGTTTATTGTGTTTAGTTTAAAACAAATATTTCTAATATCTTTATTGCTTCGTCGATGATGAGAGTTCCTATCATAGAGCATATTACAATTATCCAACCGCTACCCGAAAGAGCACCTAACGATAAAAGCTGACCTAAAGGAGTTAATACTACAAGTAAAAATACTATTAACGCTATAGCACAAAGTATGGGCATGGCTTTTTGTTTTAAAAACCGTTTTGATAAAACTGTCTTAGAGTGGCTTATGCATATAGCGTGTATCAGCTCGCTAAAGGTAAGCACCGCAAATGTCGAAGCGCAGGCGGCATGGGCGCCTGCCGAGAAGGTGATGCCAAATGCGATAAGAGCCATAACCGAGATAAATACAGTAGGAACGGCAAAGCGGATAACAAAGCCTTTGTCAAAAATTCTGCTTCCCTTAACCGACAGGCGAGCATTTGTGTTTGACCTTTCAAAAAAGATAGCGAACATAGGAAGTGCAATAGCGAAAAGACTTTGGAATATTGCGGCAGATGCAGTGATAGGCGATATGCCGTAAATAATCAATCCGAAGCACATAATTGCCAATACAGATAGCTGTACGGTAAACAAGTAAGCTAAAGCTTGCTTTATATTTGTAAAGATTTTGGCACTTTCTTTAAGTGCACTTACTATAGAACTGAATTTGTTGTCGTTTACAACTATATCGGCAGAATCTTTAACCATATCTGATGCGGTTTTACCGAGAGCACAACCAAAATCAGCTTCAAGCAGAGCTTGTGTGTCGTTTAGACTGTCACCTGTAACAAGCACCTTTTCGCCGCGAGCCTTAAAGGCGGAAACTATCCGTTGCTTGTCCTCAGGAGAGATTCGTGCGAATACTGAATAATTCTCTATTATTTCCTCAAGCTGAGCATCATCAAACTCGGCGAGCTTTTCACCGCTGATAGCCTCAGCTTCGTCTGCTATAATACCTGCTTTAATTGCTATTGCTACCGCAGTATCAAAATGGTCGCCTGTCACCATTACTGTTTTGATTCCGTGTGCGGCACATTCGCGGCATAAGGCTACCGCTTCACGGTCAATAGCATCTTCAATGCCTAAAACACCGGCAAAGGTGAGCTCGTTTTCAAGCTCATCGCTGTTTGGGTTAGCGGGAATCTCGTCGAGAGGCTTTATTGCCACAGCAATTACCTTAAGTCCCTCGGTAGCATATTCTTTCGAAATCTTGTCAACTTCATCGGCTGAGATGTTGGTACAGCGTGAGGCAACAATTTCGGGGGCGCCTTTTATAATTGCAACAGGATTTCCGTTTATAGCCGTAACGGTAGTCATAAGCATACGCTCCGAATCAAAAGGAAGCTCAGCAATCTTCGGGAACATACCGTCAATATCGGTCTTGCTCATGCCTGCGTGCTCTATACAAGCAGATTCTATAGCACGCTCCATATTGTTCGAGTGTCTTTCGGTGTGCTCGTCATGTGCAAAGTTACTGCAGATTAAGGCTAAACGTAAAAGAGCAACAGAGGCTTCGTCGCAGGAACGTTCTTTAAGGTCGATAGTCTTATTGCCGTTAAATATTTTTACAACTGTATGGTGTTCGGTTGTCAGGGCACCTGTTTTATCGGTACATATTAAGGTTATATCTTTAAGCTCTTCTGTGGCTTTTGGGTCGGTAACAGTTATTCCGTTATCTCTAAGTCTATATGCAGCAGTTGCCCGTGCGAACTTAATTAATGACGAAATAATGCTTGTGCCAGTAGAAACAAATAAAGTCAGTGCCAGTAGCAGACTGCCTGTAACGGTTACGGCAAAGGAAACATGGGTAGCAGAGAAATTAGCGATTACACTAAAAAAGAAAACCGCTAAGGAAAAAATAAGTGCAACGGTAGAAACTATGTTTTGGGTTTTGATAAGCTTTGTATACATTGCCGTTTCGGTTGTGTCTACCTGACGCTTAATATCTGCACGCATTCCGATTTCGGTGCTTGTAGCAGTTTCGGTTACAACGGCAAGTCCGCGTCCGTTAAGAACGGCACTTGAGCAGTATACCATATTGTGTCGGTCAGGCTGGGGGGTTATGTCTTCAAACAGAGTGTCATGTAGCTTTTCGGAGGGTGCGGTTACACCTGTTAAGCGGAATTCTTCACAGGCGAGAGCATAGGAGTCGATAAGTCTGCCGTCAGCCTTAATATAGTCACCTGCTTTAAGCACCATAATGTCCCCGGGCACAAGCTCGTTTGAGGGTACGGAAGTTTCCTCACCGTTTCGTATAACGGTAACATATGAGCCGATGCTTCGGTTAAGCTTTTCAAGCTCGCAGTCGGTTTTATACTTAGTGAAAGCCGATGCGATAACCGCTAAAAGTAAAGTGACCGCTATAACAACGGTTTCAAGGATTCCGCCTACCTTCATAGCAATAGCCAGAATAAAGTATATTGCCGAAACGACTAACAAAGCAATATTAGAAAAGCTTTTAAGCTCGTTAAGGATGTATGAAAGCAGGCCTTTACGGTCGTTATCTCTAAATTCATTTTTTCCGTATATTTTAATTCTGGCTGCCACCTCTTCAGAGGTAAGGCCGTTTTGAGGATCGGTTTTAAGCTCGGAAATCACTTCATTGGCTGTTGAATTATGCCAAATCACAAAAATCCCTCCATATATATTGCAAGGTGTCGACTTTGCCGCACCCAACTGTATTTTCTTCCTAATTTTACTATATTGAAAGGAATAAATCAACACTAAATTGTAAAGGCAAATTAATGCTTTATTTTTTTAAAATTTATGGTATAATTATTTATTATTATATTTTGGAGTAGACAATGAACTGGACAGAAATTTGTATTAAGGTAAAATCAGAGCATACCGAACAAGCATCGGCAATCGCTAATATGTCGGTGCCTTACGGTATTTATATTGAAGATTATTCTGACTTAATAGAGCAGTCATGGGAGATTGCTCATGTTGACCTTATTGAAAAAGAATTGCTTGATAAGGACAGAAGCTATAGCATAATTCATATTTATATTTCCGAAGAGGATAACGCGAGCGAAGCGGCAGAATATTTGAAAGAATTGCTTACCGCTTCAGCAGTTCCTTTTGAGCTTGTAAGCGAAGAGGTGAACGACAGTAGTTGGGCAGACGGATGGAAAAAGTATTTCAAATGTACCGAAATAGGCGAGAAGCTTGTTATCCGTCCAAGCTGGGAAAAGTACGAAAATCTAAGCGGACGTAAGGTGCTTAGCATTGACCCTGGTGCAGCTTTTGGTACAGGCACACACGCTACAACATCCCTTTGTCTGCAAATACTTGAAAATTATATAACCGATGAAAGCACAGTGCTTGATATTGGATGCGGAAGCGGAATTCTAAGTATAGCAGGTGTTTTGCTTGGTGCTAAATCGGCAGTGGGTGTAGATATAGATGCTCAGTCGGTCAAGGTTGCAAAGGAAAATGCCGAAATTAACAATGTTACAGATAAAACCGAGTATCTTGTGGGCGACCTTGCAGATAAAATTAAAGGCAAGTTTTCTGTAGTTTGTGCAAATATCGTAGCAGATGTAATAATCAAGCTGCTTGAAAATGTGGCTGATTTTATGGAAGACGACGCTGTGCTGATTACTTCGGGAATCATCGACATCCGCAAAGAAGATGTAGTAAACGGATTTAAGCGTGTTGGTTTTAGAATTGTTGAGGAGCATACCAAAGAAAATTGGTACGCTTTTGTATGCAAGAAAGGGGAGTAATATGCTCGAATTTGAAGAGTTAGGACAAAAGCTGTCCTCTTATAAAGAAGAGCTTGCAGATTTAAAGGATGCTATCGGATATAACAGTATAACCGAACAGGTAGCAAAGTTAGAGGCACAGTCTGCCGCCCCAAATTTTTGGGATGACATAGAAAACTCTCAGCAGGTGCTTCAAAAAACAAGCCGTCTTAAGGCCAAAATTGAAGAATACGACCGTCTTAAGGCTCTTTATGAGGATACCGAGGTTCTTATTGAAATAGCCGACGATGCCGAGGACCTTTCGGTAATTGATGAAATTAATGAGGCTATTGAAGATTTTTCTTCCTCCCTTTCCAAAATGCGTCTTTCCACCCTGCTTATAGGTGAGTATGACCAAAGCAATACAATTCTTACCTTCCACGCAGGTGCAGGAGGTACTGAGGCACAGGATTGGAATCAGATGCTTGTGCGTATGTATACCCGTTGGGGAGAAGCCCACGGATATAAGGTTAGTATGATAGACTTTCTTGACGGTGATGAGGCGGGACTGAAAAGTGCCGTGCTTCGTATCGAGGGAGAAAATGCCTATGGCTACTTAAAAAGCGAAGCGGGGGTACACCGTCTTGTGCGAATTTCTCCCTTTGATGCTTCGGGCAGAAGACACACCTCTTTTGCATCTCTTGATGTTATGCCCGAGATAGACGACAGTGTTGAGGTCGAGATTCGCCCCGAGGATTTAAGGGTAGATACCTACCGCTCCAGCGGTGCAGGCGGTCAGCATATTAATAAGACAGAATCTGCTATACGTATTACCCATTTGCCCACAGGTATAGTTGTTGCCTGTCAGAACGAACGCAGTCAGCACCAAAACAGGGAAATGGCAATGAAGATGCTAAAATCAAAGCTTATAGAAATCAAAGAGCGTGAGCATCTTGATAAAATCGAGGATATTAAGGGAGTTCAAAAGGAAATTGCATGGGGCTCACAGATACGCTCATACGTGTTTATGCCCTATACCCTTGTTAAGGACCACAGAACCTCCTTTGAAAGCGGAAATGTAAATGCCGTAATGGACGGAGACCTCGATGGCTTTATTAATGCCTATCTAAAAGCATCCTCATTAAATCAGTTAAAGGAAGAATAGAAATGAAAAGAATAGTAACATTATTGCTGGCGGTAATTTTACTTGCAACCACCCTCACAGGCTGTGGCTCTAAGCTGTATTATGATTACGATATGACCAAATATATCACCGTTGGCGAGTATTCAAATGAAGTAAGCCGCACCTCTTCCGACTATAAGGACGCATATGATGCCTTTTATTCCGAAACCTTTGGTACAGACCTTGAGGCAAAGGTAACAGAGGGCACAGTTCAAAATACTGATGTAGCCAATATAGACTATGTCGGCAAGCTTAACGGCGAAGCCTTTGATAATGGCTCGGATACAGGTTATGACCTTGATATTGATAATAGTAGTTTTATAGACGGATTTGCAGAGGGACTTATCGGTGCCAAAATCGGTGAAACCACCAATCTTAATCTGACATTTCCCACAAGTTACCATGCTGCAGACCTTGCAGGAAAGGACGTTGTCTTCGAGGTTAAAGTAAATTATGTTACCAGAAAGACAGAGCTTACCGACGACAATGTAAAGCGTTACGGCTTTACCTCCCTTGCCGATTATGAGAAGCAGGCTGATAATTATGCCGCAAAGGTTTGTCTGCTTTATAACATCTACGATGCCACCACCTTTGATTCATATCCCGAAAAAGAAACCGATGTTATGTATGACAACACAATCTCCTATTTTGAGGATTTCTGTGAAGCAAACAACATAACCTTAGAGAAGTTTGCCTCTGCCAACGGAATGACCATGGATCAGTTTGACGAGTATATTAACAATTACGAAATCAAGAGTAATATGGAATTCTATCTTGTGGTATATTATATACTTCAGATTAATGATATAAAGCTCACTGAAAAGGATGTAGAGGCAAAGCGTGAGGAGCTTATAGAAGAGTTCGGCAGTAATTTAGACGAGGTAGGCTACTTTGAAATCAATGTTCAGCAGACGGCTGCCTTTGATAAGGCGTTAGAGGCTCTCGAGGGCAAGGCAGAGGTTAAATAATGCAGTTCACCTTTTGCCCAATTTCCGAAATTTCGGAAAAAGATATAAATCGTGTGCAAACCCTGCTTTCGGATTCTCAGCGTGAGTATATTCTGAAAATAAGCGAGAAAAAGCGTATCCAGTCTTTGGCGGTTCGTGCTTTGCTGATGCGGATGCTGGAAAAATATTATCCAAGCGTTTCGGTTTCAGACCTTTCTTTTTGTGACGGGGGAAAACCCTTTTTAAAAGACTCAAAGCTTTTTATCAGCCTTACCCATTCGGGTGATATGGTGGGCTGTGCAATTTCACACCGCAAGGTTGGAATAGATATAGAAAGAATCAAGCCTGTTAAGGAAAAGACCGTTTCAAGGGTGTGTAGCGGCGAAGAACTGGAGTATATATCTCAAAACGGAGCCCAAAGCTTTTTTACCTTATGGACACTTAAAGAGGCATATATCAAGGCTGAGGGAATTAGCTTTTCGCAAATAACCGAGTGTTCATTTGTGAAAAACGGAAGTATATATAATAGTAACCTAAAAATTGAAACAGGAAAAACAGGTCAGTATATCTGGTCTGTATTGGAGATTTAACGATGCTGTAACAACAGCATCGTTTTTTTCAAGTAAATTTTGTCGAAACAAAAAATATTTTATAAGGTTAATACAAAGCATCTCAGGTAATAATTTTAATGTATGACGGCTGCCAAACTTTCTTAGGTCAGCCATCATAATTCGGAGGTGTTTTTTTGTATATTAATAAGGTCGTAATTTGCGGGGTCGACACGTCAAAACTGCCCATTTTAAAGGAAAAAGAAAAGGAGGAGCTTCTGATTAAGGTCAAGCAGGGAAGCAAATCTGCACGCGAACAGCTTATTAACGGGAATCTTCGCCTTGTTTTAAGTGTAATTCAGCGTTTTACGGGTCGCGGTGAAAATTTAGACGACCTTTTTCAAATAGGCTGTATAGGACTCATTAAATCTATCGACAATTTCGATATTACCCATCAGGTAAAATTTTCCACCTATGCGGTGCCAATGATAATAGGTGAGGTCCGTCGCTATCTTCGGGATTCTAACCCAATACGTGTCAGCCGCTCTATAAAAGATACCGCCTACCACGCAATGCAGGCAAAGGAACAGCTTACAAATGAGCTAAATCGCGAACCTACAGTTCACGAAATAGCCGAGAAGCTTGGAATATCCAAAGCGGATGTGGTTATCGCTCTTGAAAGCATTGTAGACCCTATCTCCCTTTATGAACCTGTCTATTCCGACGGCGGCGACACTATTTTTGTTCTCGATCAGGTGGGGGATAAAAATGATGATAAAAATTGGCTTGATGAAATTTCATTTAAAGAAGAAATAAAAAAGCTTTCCGAACGCGAACGTCTGATTTTATCCCTTCGATATATGAAAGGTAAAACTCAAATGGAGGTGTCAAGTCAGATAGGCATTTCTCAGGCACAGGTTTCACGGCTTGAAAAGGGAGCTATATGCAAGATTAAGGGTTATTCCTAAAATGCAAATCATATAATTACTGAGGTGATTTTATGATACAGCGTATTGCAGAGCTTAAGGACAGACAGGTGGTCTGTGTTCAGGACGGCACGATACTTGGTTTTGTGGGTGATATAGAGCTTGATACCGAAAACGGCAGATTGTCCGCCCTTATTATATACGGAAAAAGCAAAGCATTCGGTCTTTTCGGAAGAGAGGACGATATGGTAATTCCTTGGGAAAGTATAGAGATAATCGGAGAGGAAACCATACTTGTAAAATGTTAAATTAAAACTCATTTTCTTACAATAATATCTTCTGTCAAAATGCAAATAATGATTTTGGCAGGAGGATGGTGAAAAGTGAAGACGATAAGAATAATAATTAAAAGTGTTACATTGTTTTTGACCGCGGTAACCTTAGCGGTCTTTATTTCCATTTTGTATATTGAGCAAAATGTGTCTGATTATTACTGTGTAAATTCAGGAGACACCCTTCAAATAGAGTCACCTGTGCCTGTAAGGGCTTCCTACTGTGTAGAGGAAAAGGAACAGGTTGATTATAGCTCTCCTATGGGAAGCACCTTTAAAATGGATATAAAGGTATTGGGCATAATACCCGCTAAACAGGTTAGTGTTCGAGTTGTGGATGAAGATTATGTTGCCGTGCTGGGAACACCCTTTGGAATTAAAATTTATACCGAGGGTGTTTTGGTGGTAGGCTTCAGCGATGTCGATACCGACGACAAGGATAAAAATCCCGCTAAAACCGCAGGACTTAAGGAGGGGGATTTTATTGTATCCCTAAACGGTATTAATGTTTATACAAATGAAGATGTGGCAGATATAATCAAAAACAGCGGCGGAGAGCTTGTTGTGGCACAGATAGTAAGCGGCGGAAAGGACAAGACCATAAGCTTCTATCCCGCTAAATCTAAATCAAGCGGACTTTACAGAGCAGGAATTTGGGTAAAAGATTCATCGGCAGGTATCGGTACAATGACCTTTTACAGTCCCCGTTATAATATAGTTGCAGGGCTTGGTCACGGCATATGCGACAGCGATACGGGAACACTTTTATCTCTAAGCTCAGGGGAGTTTGTAACGGCCGAGATTATGTCCTACACAAAAGGCAAAGCGGGTAAGGCAGGAGAGCTAAGCGGTGTATTTACGGGTAAGAAAATAGCCGAGTTCGACCTTAATTGCGACTGTGGCGTTTACGGAAATGTTTCCTGCGATATTAGTATGGATACACTCTTTCCCGTAGCCCTTAAGCAGGAGGTAAGAAATGCAGGTGCATATATCCTTTGTACCGTCGACGGCGAAACACCTCAGTATTATTCCTGTACCGTAAAGGTGCGGAATCAGAACGCAACACAAAACCTTCTTGTGGAAATTACCGACGAACGCCTGCTTGCTACCACGGGCGGAATTGTTCAGGGAATGTCAGGTAGCCCCATTATCCAAAACGGTAAGCTAATCGGTGCAGTAACCCACGTCCTTGTGGACGACCCCACAAAAGGCTACGGCATATTTGCCGAAACAATGCTCGACTCTGCCCAGAAAGTAGGGGACGACCTGTGTGTCGTTCCGCAAAGAGATGCATCATAATGAAAAATGGCTCCCTTGTGTAAAGGGAGCTGTCATTTTGCAAAAAAAGACTGAGGGATTGTAAAACAAGACAATCCTCCCGACTGAGCTTGAGCTCAGCCACCCTCCTTTACACAAAGAGGGCTTTAATACTCAACTAT
>JAZUNC010000182.1:0-1644 GCA_045603945.1 Acutalibacteraceae bacterium
CCCATGTGGCGCTTGATGGAAGCCACGGTACGGTCAGCGTTGGTAACAGCCTGACGCTTTGCCACCTGACCTACCATACGCTCTCCTGTCTTAGAAAATGCAACAACAGACGGGGTAGTTCTTGCACCCTCTGCGTTTGCGATAACTACAGCCTCGCCGCCTTCCATAACGGCAACGCAGGAGTTAGTTGTACCTAAGTCAATACCAATAATTTTTCCCATTGTAAATATATCTCCTTTAAATAGTTTTTTAATGAAATCGCATCCTTGATGCGATGAAATCATAAATAAATTTATGATGAAATCTTATGCTGAGCATAAAATGAAATCAAATCCGTTTATCCGCCTCAGCGGATTTCATCACATCAGTGATTTCATCCCGTAAGGGATTTCATTCGTTTCCTTTGGAAACGGATTTAATTGCAAATTAAGGCTCCGCCTTAATTTGCTACCTGCACCATAGCCGGTCTAACAACGGTATCTCCGAACTTGTAGCCCTTTTGAAGCACCTGTGCGATGGTGTTCTCGCCGAGAGATTCATCTTCTATATGCATTATAGCCTCATGTATATTGGGGTCAAACTGCTCTCCCACAACACCGATTTCCACAAGTCCAAGCTTTGTGCTGAGGTCGGCAAGCTGTTTTACAATAAGCTCAATACCCTTATTATATTGCTCTGTACCCTGTTCAAATTCTGCGGCACGGTCGGCATTATCGAGAATAGGAAGTAAGGTCTTCATAACAGATGCTTTTGCATACTCTGCAGTAGAGATTTTCTCTTTCTCGGTACGCTTTTTATAGTTGTCGAACTCGGCAGCGGTGCGGAGAAGCAGGTCTTTTTGATGCTCTAACTCTTCCTTTACCTTTTCAAGCTCAGCATTTTTCTTTGTTTTCTTTTCCTTTTTAGGAGCCTCTGCCTTTTCTTCGGTTTTAGCCTCTTCCTCTGCCATCGGCTCTTCCTTTTTAATATCTTCTGACATTCTTAATCCTCCAATCCTGTAAGAAGTTCGGTCATTATTGAGCCTACCCTCTGTGCAAGGTATTCTACGCTGGGTAGTATGCTCTCATAAGCCATTCGGGTAGGACCTATAACGGCTATTCTTCCAAGCTGATTTATATCCCCATAGGAGGCAACCACCATTCCCGTGGGTGAAAGCTCTGAATACTGGGTATCGTCTCCGAAAATAACGCCTACAGGCGAAGTTAATCCCGAAAAGATGCTGTGTACCGCTTCACCCGTGCGGAGAAGCTCAAGTATCCGTCTTGCCTGCATATCGGTGGGGCAGACCGAAAAGAGATTTGCCGCACCTCCCAGATTTACCTGTGCGGTTTTAAGCTCCTTAGCCATATCGAAAACACAGGAAAGCAGGGGAGCTAACGAAAGCGCGTCAAGCCCTGCCGAAACAACAATGCTTTGCAGATATGCCATATCAAGCTTTGAAACATCTATTCCGCAAACCTTGTTTGATACTATATCATCAAATCTTGCCGAAAGTACTGCTGTAAACGGAGCCTGACACCGTACAAGTCGACTTCTTGTTCTGCCGTCGTCGCTTATTACGAATACCACAGCTGCTCCCCGTCCCATTGGCAGCAGGCTCACCTTTTTAAGCCTTATTCCCTGAATTATACCCGAAGCGGATAT
>JAZUNC010000183.1:0-1704 GCA_045603945.1 Acutalibacteraceae bacterium
AATGTCAACAGGTGATTATGCTATTACCGCGGCAGGTTTCGGGGCAGATTTAGGTGCTGAAAAATTCCTCGATATCAAATGTCGTGCCGCAAATCTTACACCATCTGCAGTAGTGGTAGTTGCAACTGTAAGAGCTCTTAAAATGTATGGTGGTCTTATAAAAGACCAGTTAGGTGAAGAGAATCTCGAAGCTCTCGAAAAAGGTATTCCCAACCTTCTTCGCCACGTTTCAAATATCAAAAATGTTTATAAGCTTCCCTGTGTTGTTGCGGTTAACCGTTTCCCCACAGATACAGATAACGAAATAGATTTCATTATTGCTAAGTGTAAAGAATTAGGTGTAAATACTGTTCTTTCAACTGTTTGGGCAGACGGCGGTAAGGGTGGTATTGAACTTGCAAAAGAAGTTGTACGCCTTTGTGAGGAAGAGGACAACACAAACTTTACCTTCTCATACGAAACCGATGCATCTATCGAAGAAAAAATTGAAGCAATTGTTACTAAAGTTTACGGCGGTGACGGTGTTGACTTTACAACCAATGCAAAAAAACAACTTGATTCACTCAAAGCCGACGGCTTCGGTAATTTACCCATCTGTGTTGCTAAAACCCAGTATAGCTTCTCTGATGACCCCTTGAAATTAGGTGCTCCCGAAAACTTCCGAGTTACTGTCAGAAACCTTAAAGTTTCTGCAGGTGCAGGTTTCATAGTTGTTCTTACCGGCGATATTATGACAATGCCCGGTCTTCCCAAGAGCCCTGCCGCAGAACGTATAGACGTTGACGAAAACGGCAAAATCACAGGTCTTTTCTAAAATAGGAGATAGTTACAATGGAAAACACAACCCCCGAAAGAAAGAAAATAGTTTTAAGTTGCATTCAACCCACGGGTACACCTACCTTGGGTAACTACCTTGGTGCACTTAAAAACTGGAAAAATATGCAGCAGGAGTTTGACTGCACCTTTGCGGTTGCCGACCTCCACGCTATAACCGTCCGTCAGGAGCCTGCAAAGCTACGTGCTCAAATTTATTCCACCTATGCCCTTATGCTGGCTTTAGGTCTTGACCCTAACGAGTCTACCCTATTTATTCAGTCCCACGTACCTGCACACAGTCAGCTTTCGTGGCTTCTCTCCTGCTATACTCAGTTTGGCGAAATGTCCCGAATGACACAGTTTAAGGACAAGTCGGCTAAGCACGCAGACAATGTTAATGTAGGTCTTTTCTCCTACCCTGTTTTAATGGCGGCTGATATTCTGCTTTACAAGCCCGATTTTGTGCCGGTAGGAGCTGACCAGAAGCAGCATTTAGAGATTGCCCGCGACATTGCAGAGCGTTTTAACGGTATTTACGGCGATGTGTTCACCGTACCCGACCCCTATATTCCTAAAATCGGTGCCCGTGTAATGTCTTTACAGGATCCCACCAAAAAAATGTCGAAATCGGACGAAAATCTAAACTCTTGGGTGGCTATTCTCGACACCCCCGACGACATTATGAGAAAATTCAAGCGTGCCGTCACCGATAGCGAAGCAAAGGTTTGCATCGGTGAAGAAAAGCTTGGTATAAACAACCTTATCGGAATCTATTCTGCCGTTACCGGCAGAACTGCAGAGGAGATAGAGGCTGAGTTTGAAGGCAAGGGCTACGGCGATTTTAAAAAGGCTGTGGGAGAGGCTGTTGTAGAGGAGCTTCGTCCTATC
>JAZUNC010000184.1:0-2581 GCA_045603945.1 Acutalibacteraceae bacterium
GTCGGGAAGCTTTGCAAGCTCTGCCGCAACAAAATTTATAAGCTCTTCGGTGCCCTCGTTAATTGGTGCCATTATAGGGAAAAAGGCATAACCCTTTGACTCGAAATAATTTTTCAGTTCTGCAACCCTTTCATCGTCTGTCAGGTCACACTTATTACCTACAACGATTTGAGGACGCTGGCAAAGCTCTTCGCTAAAAACCTTAAGCTCGTTATTGATTGTATTAAAGTCTTCGATAGGATCTCTACCCTCACTGCCCGAAACATCGATAACATGAAGAAGCAAACGACAACGCTCTACATGACGTAAAAACTCGTGTCCAAGTCCTACTCCCTCTCCTGCTCCTTCGATAAGTCCAGGTATGTCTGCCATGACAAAGGAGGAGCCCTCGCCCATTCTAACAACCCCTAAAACGGGAGTAAGGGTTGTAAAATGATAGTTTGCTATTTTAGGCTTAGCCTCGCTTACAACCGAAACAAGGGTGGATTTTCCTACATTTGGAAATCCAATAAGTCCTACATCAGCAAGAAGCTTTAGCTCTAAGGTTACATCAAGTGCCTCGCCGGGATTGCCTGGCTTAGCAAAGCGTGGAACCTGACGGGTAGCTGTTGAAAAGTGCATATTACCCCAACCGCCATTACCGCCCTTTGCAATAACTACAGGCTGGTCGGTGGAGATGTCGGCAATTATTCTTCCCGACTCAGCATCCTTTACCAAGGTGCCGCGAGGAACAGAGATAACAAGGTTTTTTGCACTTTTTCCAGTGCAACGTGAAGCTCCGCCGTTTGCACCGTTGTCAGCGGTATATTTGCGTTTATATCTGAAATCGGCAAGGGTGGAAAGATTGTCATCCGCAACAAACACGATGTCGCCTCCACGACCGCCGTCACCGCCGTCAGGACCGCCTGCAGCAACATATTTCTCACGGTGAAAAGAAACTGCTCCGTTTCCTCCATCACCTGCTTTTAAATGAATTTTTGCAATATCTACAAACATATGGCCACCTCCGTTATTAGTATGACCTGATAATAAGAAATAAAGCCCGGCGATGTGCCGAGCTTTAAAAATCGATTTTACTGTTCTACAGCGTAGATGCTAACCTGCTTGCGGTCACGACCTACACGCTCGAACTTAACTTTACCGTCGATAAGAGCAAATAAAGTATCGTCGGAACCGATGCCGACATTGTTGCCCGGATGAATTTTAGTTCCTCTCTGGCGAACAAGAATGTTGCCAGCAAGAACAAACTGACCGTCAGCACGCTTAACGCCAAGACGCTTAGATTCGCTGTCACGTCCGTTCTTGGTAGAACCCATACCTTTTTTGTGGGCGAATAACTGAATGTTAATCTTTAACATAATTACACCTCCGAAATTACTTTAATGCAGTTTGGATACTGCTCGCTTAGCTGAAGCATATGGAGTTTAAAACCCTGTATAAGAAGTTTTGTTTCACCTGATAGAGAAAATAGCTTAACTGTCATTTCTCCATCATTTTCAAAAATATCTGCCTTGTCGCCTATAACATCGGTTATTGTGTTCACGGTCATATAAACCGCAGAAGAAACCGAGGCACATACAAGACGTCCTATTTCATCATTTGCATCAGAAGTACAATGTCCCTTTACGGTAAAACCGTTTTTGGACAGTTTGACTTTTGTCATAACAATTATACGATCTCGGTGATCTGTACTTTGGTGTAGGGCTGTCTGTGACCCATTTTACGAGAGCTGCTCTTCTTGGGCTTGTAGGTGAAGACAGTAATCTTCTTGCCCTTACCGTTTTTAACTACGGTTCCCTTAACAGCGGCATCCTTAACATAGGGCTTACCAACCTTGAGGGTAACGGTCTTCTTAACAGCAACAACCTTGTCAAAAACAACCTCAGTGTTTTCCTCAGCGTCGAGCTTCTCAACGTAGATGAAATCTCCTTCTTCTACGCGGTACTGCTTTCCGCCTGTTTCGATAATAGCGTACATTCTTTTGGCACCTGCCTTAATATAAGTCTCGCTACAGAAGGCGTGCATTTTAGACGCAACTTTAAAAAGCCTCCAATACGCGGCTTGACTATTTTATCATCAAAACATATTAAAGTCAAGAACTTTTTTAAAAAAAGTAAAATTCCCGAAACAAGTTCGGGAATTTGTGCATTAAAATTATTCAGCAGTCTCTTCAGCAACAGAATCAGCAACAACAACCTCTTCTTCAGATGCAGTTGCAACAACTTCGTTTTCAGCAGATTCCTCAGCAACTTCTTCCTTAACTTCAGGCTCGAGAAGTGCACGGATAGAAAGGCTTACTCTCTTCTGCTCAAAGTCTACAGCGGTAATCTTCGCCTCTACCTCCTGACCAACGGTAAGCTCGTCCTGAGGTTTAGCGATGTGCTTATTAGCAATCTGAGAAATGTGGATAAGTCCGTCGATACCGGGGATGATGCGTGCAAATGCGCCGTAGGTAGTCATACTAACGATGGTTACCTTTACAACATCATCAACATTATAATTCTTCTGGAAAATGGTCCAGGGGTTTTCTTCTTCCTTCTTATAAAAGTCGGAGGCCAAGCGGTCTTAGGAAGACAATGAC
>JAZUNC010000185.1:0-2595 GCA_045603945.1 Acutalibacteraceae bacterium
GCTGCTATACAATAGGTATAGGAAGCGAAACTAAAACTGCAGTTTGCACCGATCTGGGTGTAATGAGCGACGAAATACTTGATGCTTTAAGCGGATGCCAGCTTGTGATGCTGGAATCAAACCACGACCCTGTGATGCTAAGGCTCGGGCCCTATCCTCCCGAACTTAAAATACGCATAGGCTCCGACTGCGGTCATCTGCCCAATGCAGTTTGTGCACAGACCTTGGCAACCCTTTATGAAAAGGGTACAACAAGATTCGTACTTGCTCATTTGTCCGAAACCAATAATACCCCCGAAAAGGCGGCGTCAGCGGCACGTGCGGCACTTATGGATAAAGGTGCGGTAGAGAACAGTGACTATATATTATATGTTGCCGAGAAAGAGGGCAGCAGGGTGATTCCTTTATGATAAAAATAAAAGTTATTGCACTTGGCAGGCTTAAAGAAAAATATCTTCGCGATGCCTGTGACGAATACATCAAAAGACTTTCGGCTTATGCCAAAACCGAGATAATAGAGTTAGAGCCTGCACGTCTTTCGGATAATCCCTCGTCAGGAGAAATAGAAAAGGCACTTTTAGCCGAAGCCGAAATGATAAAGAAAAAAATCCCCGATGGTTCCCTTGTTGTGGCTATGTGCATTGAGGGCAAGCAGTTTTCAAGTGAGGAATTCTGCCAAGCCATTAACGACAGAATCAGTCGAGGTGTGGGCAGCCTTGTATTTATAATAGGTAGCTCCTATGGTCTTCATCAAGATATTAAAGGTTTGGCGGACATAAAGCTTTCCTTTTCAAAAATGACCTTTCCGCATCAGCTTTTCCGAGTAATGCTGCTTGAACAGGTATATCGCAGTTTTAAAATAGGAGAGGGCTCAAAATACCATAAATAAATATTTTAAAAAAATGCTTGACCGCAGAGGTAGTATGTGATATAATTACTCTACCTCTGTAGGTTCTTTTTTTTTGCAAAGAACTTTTTTCAAAGCGAAATCGCGGTTTTGTGTGCAATATCGCCTTTCGTCTGAGGGAGGCTAAGTTGTTTTTCGGACAGGAACGAAAAACGAAAATATTCCGTAAAACGGGAGGTGCCGTCATGAGAGTAAAAATTACACTCGCCTGCACAGAGTGCAAGCAGCGCAACTACAACACAATGAAAAACAAGAAGAACGATCCCGACAGACTTGAAATGAACAAGTACTGCAGATTCTGCAAGAAGCACACAGTTCATAAGGAAACAAAATAAGGAGGAGAAAATATGAAGGCAGTAAACAAAATCAGCCAGATTTTGGCGGTTGTTTTCTCGGCAGCAGCAGTTGTCCTCTTCTTTATGCCCTTCGTTAATCTCACAGCCGCTACAGGTGATTACACCCTTATCGGCGGAGAGCTTGCTTTCGGCAAGAACATCGAAGGTGTAGGTCAGCTCTATAAGTCGAGCCACATCTTATTTTGCTTCATCTTATCTGTTATCTCCGTAGTCTTTGCAGGACTTACCTTTAAGTTCAAGAAGATGAGATATTGGGCTCCTGCTGTAGCTCTTGTCGATGCGATTTATATGCTTGTAATAGCATTAACTCGCCCCGGTATGTTTGTTGACAGTCGTCCCTTGGTGCTCAGTGCTGCTCCGGTATATACGATATTTGTATTACTTGTTTCTATAGCACTTTTCGCAGCAGTAGTTTTCGGCGTTTGCCACCTTTTTGTTGATGACCGCATTATGGTTCTCGAGGGCAAACGTAAAAAGACCATCATTCAGCGTCTTGTTTCTACTATCCGCGACTATAAAAGCGAGCTTAAGAAAATCGTATGGCCCGGTCTTAACGATGTTGTTAAGAACACCCTTATTGTTCTCATCATTTGCGGACTTATCGGTGCATTCATTTGGTTGCTCGATTTTGGTCTTGGCTCTTTAATGAATTTCATTACCAAGCTGTAATGGGGGGCTGAAAATGGCTGATAATAATCAAGCAAGATGGTATGTTGTCCATACCTATTCGGGTTACGAAAACAAGGTAGCATCTGACCTTGCACTTATGGTAGAAAACCGTAAAATGCAGGACCTTATTATGGATATAAAGATTCCTACCGAAACCGTTACCGAAATCAAAGAAGATAAAGTAAAAGAGTACGAACGCAAAATTTTCCCCGGTTATGTACTTATTAAGATGATTGTTACCGACGATTCCTGGTATGTCGTACGCAACATCCGCGGTGTAACCGGATTTGTAGGCCCTGCGTCAAAGCCGGTGCCTCTTACCGATGCCGAGGTAGAAGCCTTAGGCGTTGAGAAACATAGTGTTGAGGTTGGCTATAAGGTAGGCGACCTTGTCAACATTATCGACGGTCCTCTTAAAGATTTTCAGGGTACCGTTACCGCTGTCGATCTCGAAAACGGAAGCGTCAGCGTCAATATTTCGATGTTCGGAAGAGAAACCCCTGCCGAATTCGAACTTGACCAGATTTCTCTGGCAGATTAATTTTAGTCAATACGCAGATTTCTGCTTAACACGGCAATAAAAGTCGTATTAATCCCGAATTTTCGGGGGTATTAAAAACGCGGCAGTTTGCCGCCGACGCAAAAGCGTCACGGTGGGAGGAA
>JAZUNC010000186.1:0-4535 GCA_045603945.1 Acutalibacteraceae bacterium
TCCTTGCCGTTGTATTTGGTGCAGCTAATGCGTATCTCGGTCTACGTGTGGGTATGACTGTTTCTGCGTCGATACCTGCCGCAGTTATTGCTATGGGTGTTATTCGCATTATTATGCGTAAAAACTCTATTTTAGAGAGCAATATTGTTCAGACCATTGGTTCTGCAGGCGAATCGCTTGCTGCAGGATCTATATTCACTTTACCTGCTTTATTCCTTTGGGCAGCTGAAGGCAAGATGGACAAGCCTGGCATTATTGAAATTACTTTAATTGCCTTAATTGGCGGTCTGCTTGGTGTATTTTTTATGGTACCTCTTCGCAACGCGCTTATTGTTAAAGAGCACGGTACACTTCCTTATCCTGAAGGAACGGCCTGTGCCGAGGTTCTCTTAGCAGGTGAGAAGGGTGGAGCAAATGCATCTACTGTTTTTGCAGGAATGGGCTTTGCGGCACTATTTAAGTTTATAATCGATGGATTAAAGTTAGTTTCGGGTGAAATTACACTTGCAGTTAAAGGATTTGCCGGAGCTATCGGTACGCAGATTTATCCTGCAGTTATGAGTGTCGGCTACATTTGCGGTGCAAGAATCGCCTCCTTTATGTTTGCGGGCGGTGTACTGAGTTGGTTAGTAATAATTCCGCTTATTGTTCTTTTTGGCGGAGATGCAACAATTTATCCTGCCGTTGATCAGACAATCGCTGAGGTATATGCCGAGGGCGGTGCAAGTGCGATCTGGAGCAACTATATCAGATATATTGGCGCAGGTGCTCTTGCCGCAGGCGGTATAATCAGTTTGATTAAGTCCTTGCCGCTTATCATTAAAACCTTTAGCGGTGCAATTAAGAGTATGGTTAAAGGCGGACCTGTTTCCGGTGACAGAACTTCTAAGGATATGAACATTGTAGTCGTACTTATTGCTGTTGCTATATTAACATTGCTTGTTTGGTTATTACCTGCTATTCCTGTTAGTCTTATTGGTGCAGTAATTATTGTTGTGTTTGGTTTCTTCTTTGCAACCGTATCATCTCGAATGGTTGGACTTGTCGGCAGCAGTAATAACCCAGTATCAGGAATGGCAATAGCAACACTCTTGATTGCAACACTTATACTTAAGGTCACTGGTGCATCTGGAGTTGCAGGCATGGCAAGTGCTATTGCTATTGGCTCGGTTATTTGTATTGTAGCTGCAATTGCAGGTGATACATCTCAGGACCTTAAAACTGGATATATTCTTGGTGCTACTCCAAAGAAGCAACAAATTGGCGAAGTTGTCGGTGTTGTAGCCGCAGCACTTGCTATCGGCGGAACTCTTTATCTTCTCGATAGTGCATGGGGCTTTGGTTCTGAACAGTTGGCAGCTCCGCAGGCAACTCTTATGAAGCTTATAACTGAGGGTGTTATGGACGGCAACCTTCCTTGGGAGCTTGTATTTATTGGTGTGTTCATTGCCGTTGTTGTTGAGATAATCGGAATTCCTGTTCTTCCTTTTGCTATAGGCATTTATCTTCCTGTACAACTAAATGCTTGCATTATGATTGGTGGACTTGTTCGTCTTGGCCTTGATAAGATTAAGCGTAATGATGAAGAGAAGAAGTCTATTGTTAACGATGGAATCCTCTTCTGTTCTGGTATGATTGCAGGCGAAGGTCTTGTCGGCATTCTCCTCGCACTTCTTGCGGTATTTGGTATAGACTCTGCCCTTAATATTTCTGCTAAACTCGGTATACCCGGTATTGTTATGGATATCGGCGGAGTTGTCCTTCTTGCGTTAATCATTCTTACTGTTCTTAAGTTTTCACTTTGGAAAAAACGTGATAAACAGTCATGAAAAAGAAGAATGTAATACCAAAAAACTATCTTGATCAAAGGCCGACACATAAAGAGGGAATTGGTTGGTCTGCAGATAAAGATGGAAATATCACGCTTGAGGTTGAGAATAAAGGGCTGGCAAATAGGATTGCTCAAAAAATTCTTAAAAAACCAAAGATAAGCTACATTCATCTTGATGAAATGGGTAGTTTTGTTTGGCCACTTATAGACGGCGTAAAAACTATAACAGAAATCGGAGAATACGTGGAAGAACATTTTGGCGAAAAGGCTCATCCTTTATATGAGCGTTTGGCAAAATACTTTCAAATTCTAGACAGCTACGGTTTCATAAGCTGGAGTTAGTCAACTGAATAACAATAAAGACGGAATGCTTTATGTTAAGCATTCCGTCTTTTGCGTTTTAATTAAAGTTAAATTACAAAGCCGCCGTTTACGCCAAGAATTTGACCTGTAATATATGTTGCTTCATCTGATGTAAGATATAGTGCTGCAGATGCCACATCGTTTGTGGTTCCAATTCGTCCCATAGGGGTATCATTTATCATTGCTGAAACATCATCTATCGGCAGATTCTGATTCATTGCTGTGTCGATAAGACCGGGTGTAATGCAGTTAACTGTTATACCGCTTGGACCAACCTCCTTAGCCAAGGCTTTTGTCAGACCTATAACTCCTGCTTTAGCAGCCGAGTAGGCAACCTCGCAGGAGGCACCAACTTCACCCCACATAGAAGATATATTAAGTATAGAACCAGATTTTTGACTTATCATATGGGGGAGTACAGCTTGACAGCAATTAAAAACACCAGTAAGGTTTACACCTATTATATCATTCCAATCCTGCTCGGAAATGTCGGTAAACAGTGATTGATTAGCAACACCCGCATTATTAATAAGTATATCTATTGAACCAAAACGGTAAAGGGTTTCCTTAACCATGAGTTCAACATCAAGGCGGTTTTTAACATTTGCTTTAAATGCGATTACACTATATCCGCTTTCTTTAAGAGACTTTTGTAAAAGAATTGCTGACTGAACAGAATTATTATAATTCATAACGACATTATAGCCTTTTTCGGCAAATCTTATTGCCATTGTAGCACCAATTCCTTTTGATGCTCCGGTTATTAATACGGTTTTGCTCATTTTAATACCTCTTTATTTTAATTTTTAAATATTATAGCATAAAAAAACTTTTTTGAAAAGAGGGAAGAGCAAACACAATAAATTGAATTTACATAATAACATAAACCATAGATGTTGTGTGGTTAACATAAACAGTTTACATAATAATTTAATGAAAATAAATTAATGGTTGACATAAAATTATTTTTGTTGTATAAATATAATTAACGCAAAAATAATCGAAAAAATAGGTAGATTTTATGCAAAATTATAAAATTGGTTTCATTGGAGCAGGTAATATTGCCACTGCAATTTTTACCGGAATTGTTAATTCGGGTTACATAAAACCGCAGAATGTCTATGTATTTGATACTATGAAGGAAAAGACAAATGCATTTTCTTCGGTAGGTGCAAATATATCTTTCTCAAGCGAAGAGCTCACTAAACTTTGTGATTTTGTTTTTCTTACGGTAAAACCTCAGATTTACTTTGATGTTCTTTCTTCAATTAAAAACCATGCAAAAAACACCTGTTTTGTTGATGTCGCCGCAGGAATAAGTATAGACTTTGTTAAAAAGGTTTTAGGCTTCGATGCTCCTGTTGTTCGTGTAATGCCTAACACTCCGCTTATGTACGGCTTTGGTTCTTCTGCTCTTGTAAAGCAAGCACCTGTTACTGACGAGCAATTTAATTTTGTACGTGGATGCCTTGACAGTTGTGGTGTAACTTGTGTCGTTAATGAAGAGCTTATTAATACAGTTATTGCTGTCAGCGGAAGTGCCCCTGCTTATGTTATGAAAATGGCAAAAGCGTTGATCGACTATGCTGTTTCAGGTGGACTATGCTTAGCGGATGCAGAGAAACTTGTTCTTCAAGTGTTTGCAGGTTCTGCCAAAATGGTTTCTGACAGCGAAAACTCTATACAAGAACTTATTGATATGGTTACTTCCCCAAAGGGAACTACGGAAGCAGGCTTAGCTTCTTTAAAGGAAAACAATTTTGACAGTGTGATTTATAAATGTCTTGACGCTACCGTTAAAAGAGCGGAGGAGCTTTCCAAGTAACGAATACTCGTCCGCATTTATGCATAGAATGTATAAAAACCTTGGAGGACTTTCTATGCACAGGACAAAAAGTATATTCACATTAAACCTTAAATCTGTTGCACCCTATCTACCGTTTTTAATTTTCTCGTCTCTCTTTCTTTTAGGAGTTCTTGTTGGAAATCTTATAATCGGTCGATTCGACGGGCTCATTAATCAAACTGCTGAAACCTTATCCGAATTTGTTTCTATAAGAAGAGAATATAATTTCTATACGGTGCTGAAAAGCTCTTTTATATCTATATTTCCGATTTATCTAATTATATTTTTGTGCGGAACTTCGGTAATTGGCTGTGTTGCTTCACCTTTTGTGTTAATTTGCAAAGGATTTGAATACGGTTGTCTTTCGGGTTATTTATGCTTTACATATAGGCTTGAAGGAATTATGTTCAATGCGTTTTTGTTGATACCTTATACTTTGACCTCGGCTTTAGGTCTTGTTTTATTGTCAAAAGAAGCTTTTTCTTTTTCGTATTT
>JAZUNC010000187.1:0-5295 GCA_045603945.1 Acutalibacteraceae bacterium
CACCGAGGAATGCGTTAGCGAAAGCCATACCTGCCATAGTAGCCGCATTTGCCATTTTTTCGCGGGCAACAGGGTCGTTTGCTCCGTTATCGTAGGCACGGGGAAGATACTCAAATATCATCTTAAGACTGCGAAGAGCCAGACCGTCGGTATAATCGGTAGCCATCATAGAAGCGTAGGCTTCAAGTGCGTGGGTCACTGCATCAATACCCGAAGCAGAAGTAAGCCCCTTAGGAGCGTTCATCATCATATCTGCATCAACTATTGCCATATTCGGCATAAGCTCATAGTCGGCAAGGGGGTATTTAATACCTGTGGTTTCGTCGGTAATAACGGCAAAGGGAGTAACCTCGGAGCCTGTACCTGCAGAGGTGGGAATTGCAACAAAATATGCCTTTTCGCCCATTTTGGGGAAGGTATAAATACGCTTACGTATGTCTACGAAACGCATTGCCATATCCATAAAGTCCACATCGGGATGCTCGTAAAGCACCCACATAATTTTTGCGGCATCCATTGCAGAACCGCCGCCGATGGCGATGATGCAATCGGGACCAAACTGTGCCATAAGTGCGGCACCCTCTTTAGCACTAGCGAGAGAGGGGTCGGGAGCAACGTTTGAGAATGTGGTATGCTTAATTCCCATAGCATCAAGCTTATCTGTTATAGGCTTAGTGTAGCCGTTTTCAAAGAGGAAAGTATCGGTTACGATGAACACCTTTTTCTTGTTCATAACGGTGCCAAGCTCGTCAAGAGCAACAGGAAGGCTTCCCTTTTTAAAGTAGACCTTTTCAGGGGCACGGAACCAAAGCATATTCTCTCTCCTTTCGGCAACTGTTTTGATATTGATAAGGTGTTTAACACCAACATTTTCACTTACCGAGTTGCCGCCCCAAGAGCCGCAACCAAGGGTAAGAGAGGGGGCAAGATTAAAGTTATAAAGGTCGCCGATACCGCCCTGAGAAGAGGGGGTATTTACAAGAATTCGGCAGGTCTTCATTCGTGCGGCAAACTCGTCGAGCTTAGCACGGTCGGAAACAGCATCAAGATAAATTGAAGAGGTATGACCGTAACCGCCGTCGGCAACAAGCTGCTCTGCCTTAGAAAGGGCATCGGCAAAATCTTCCGACTTATACATAGCAAGCACGGGAGAAAGCTTCTCGTGGGCAAATTCCTCCGAAAGCTCTACACTCTCCACTTCACCGATAAGCACCTTGGTTTCTTCGGGAACGGTAACCCCAGCTAAGGCGGCAATAGTAACAGGCTTCTGGCCAACTATTTTTGCGTTGAGTGCACCGTTTATGATAATGGTCTTTCTTACCTTGTCGAGCTCGTCACCCTTAAGGAAATAACAACCACGGGCGGCAAACTCGTCCTTGACCTCCTTATAGATGTTCTTGTTGATGATAACCGACTGCTCTGATGCACAGATCATACCGTTATCAAAGGTCTTGGAGTGGATAATGGAGCTGACGGCAAGAAGTATGTCGGCAGACTCCTCAATAATTGCAGGGGTGTTACCTGCGCCTACACCAAGGGCCGGAGTTCCGGAGGAGTAGGCAGCCTTAACCATTCCGGGTCCACCAGTGGCAAGGATTATATCTGCTTCTTTCATAAGAAGATTAGTAAGCTCGAGAGAGGGGCCATCTATCCATCCGATGATTCCTTCCGGAGCTCCGGCTGCAACTGCGGCTTTCAGCACTGTTTTAGCAGCCTCTATAGTACATCCTTTGGCACGAGGATGTGGGCTGATAATGATACCGTTTCGGGTTTTAAGTGCTAAAAGGGTCTTGAAAATGGCGGTTGAGGTGGGGTTGGTTGTAGGAATTACGGCTGCAATAACACCGATAGGTTCGGCTATTTTCACTGTTCCGTAAGCCTTGTTTTCCTCAATAACGCCACAGGTTTTAGTATCTTTATATGCGTTATATATATATTCGGAAGCGAAGTGGTTTTTAATTATCTTATCCTCTACCACTCCCATTCCTGTTTCTTGAACAGCTGCCTTTGCAAGGGGGATTCGCATCTGATTAGCAGCGACAGCGGCAGCAAAAAATATTTTATCTACCTGCTCCTGAGTATAGGTAGCAAAGATTTTCTGTGCCTCTCTGACCCGAGCTAACGCAGCTTCAAAGCTTTCAATACTGTCTACGGTTTGATAAACTGTTTCAGACATTCCGTATTCTCCTTCAAATATGTTTTAAGTTATCGTTTATCTCACTATTAGGATATTTACCATTATACAAGATTGTTAAAAATTTATCAATCGACAGTTTTAAACAATTTATCTAATATTCTTTTTGAAAGTTGTGCAGTTTTAACAAATGCAGCTGCCGTTATTATATATATGATAATGGCGGTTGACTTTTTAACACTATTGAAATTTTCTTTTTTAGGCTATCCAGCAGGCAGCAATATACTACTCTAAAGACATTTATGCATTATATATCGGTATAATAGCAGCATATTTCAGGGTGTGTTTAAAATGTTTTAAATATCAAAAGAGAAGATTTAACTTTGGGTTAAATCTTCTCTTATTTGTTTTCTTCTTTAATTTTCTCTTCAATTTCCCTATATCGTGTAAGCCTCATAGTAATATAACAGGAAAGTCCTCCGATTATGTTGGATATGGGCTCTGCAAGAAAAACACCTACCACCCCAAAGCCTGCAACAGGTAAAAGCAGGGTGAGAGGAACAACTATAAATACCTTTCTTAGAAGGGAAAAGAATATTGCGTGCTTTGCATCACCAAGAGCCTGAAAGGCAGACTGTCCCGAAAACTGAAATGCCATAAATACAAACCCGAAGAAATATATTTTTAGCATTTCTATTCCCGTTTCAAGGGTTTGAGGGTCGGAGGAAAAAATTCCGAACCACAGCCTTGGAAAAAGCAGTACCAGCAACCAAGCAAGCGTAGTGTATGCCGAGCCTATAAGGGTATTAAACCGAATGCCCGAAAGCACTCTCTTGTATTTTTTTGCACCGAAATTAAAGCTTATAACAGGTTGAGCACCGTTGACAATTCCGTTTACAGGCAACACAAAAATATCACGCACAGAGTTGGTTACCGTCATAATTCCTACATAGAGGTCTCCGCCCCAGCTTTGAAGTGTAGCATTGCAGGCTACCTGTACAAAACAGTTAGTTCCGTGAACGATAAAGTTAGACATTCCCAGCTTGATAATGCTTAGTGAAACCCAGCGGTTAAGCCGTATATTTTCCCTTTTAAGCGGAACCAATGCCTTTTTACTAAAAAGAAAGGATAGCACCCATACTGCTGAAAGAAGCTGGCTTATAACGGTAGCCAACGCGGCTCCCGAAACACCCATATCAAGGGCAAAGATAAACACAGGGTCAAGAATAATATTTGCAACTGCACCTATCATAACCGAAAGCATACCGATTTTCGGAAAGCCCTGAGCGTTTATATATCCGTTCATTCCAGTGGACAGCATAGAAAAAACCGTGCCTGCAAGATAAATATTCAGGTATTCCTCTGCATAGACATATGATGCCTCCCCTGCACCGAAGGCAAAGAGAATCGGTCGGCAGAATATATATCCCACAGCCGTTAAGGCTATTGCACTTATTATAATAAGGCAGAACGAATTACCCATTATTTTTTTTGCTTTTTCGGCATTGCCTGCACCTCTCGCCATAGCAAACAGCGGTGCACCTCCCAGTCCGAAAAGGGCGGAAAAAGCCATAATAAGGGTAACTATGGGAAATGTAAGTCCTACACCCGTAAGAGCAAGACTGTCTGCCCCGTTCATATGACCGATATAGATTCTGTCCACAACATTGTATAAAAGCTGTACAAGCTGTGCTACGGTTAATGGTGCCGCCTGTGCAACAATACATTTCCATACGGGTCCCTTTGAAAAATCGTTGTTAAGCTCCATGCTTTTATTTTTCATTGTGTAGAATCACCTCGGTTCTGAACAAGTATAGCATATTCCTATTTAATTAGCAATGCCCATATCTTTGACCAACTGCAAAAAAACAAAAAATTATAGCATAAAAATTTTGTGCATATTTGCACTTTACAGTAAGTAGCTAAAATGATATAATTATCGCACGAAAGAAGGAATTTTTATGAAACAAAACACTATTCAAAAGGTTGTTTTATCGGGACTTTTTGCAGCCCTTATTTTTGTAATGACAGCTTTCTTGCCCTTTCCGCTACCGGGCGGAGGCTATGCCAATCTTGGTGACTGCTTTGTTATTCTTGCGGGAATCCTTTTAGGTCCTTTGTACGGCGGACTTGCTGCGGCTATAGGCTCGGGATTTTCCGACCTATTTTTAGGCTACGGCATTTACGCACCTGCTACATTTGTTATTAAGGGCGTTATGGCACTGGTTGTTGCCCTGATTGCAGGAAAAAGGCCCCTTAAATTCAGCTTTGTAAGGCTTACTGCCGCTTCCCTGCTCTCCGAAATGATTATGGTTGGAGGATACTTCCTTTTCGAAATACCTCTTTACGGCATCGGAGGTGCCGCTGCCGACACCATAGGCAACTCGGTTCAAGGTGTGGTAGGTATTGTTGCCTCCATCGTTCTCGCTACCCTTTTGTTTAAAACAAAAATCATTGATAAAATAAGTCAATAGCTAAAACGCACCATATGGTGCGTTTTGTTTATATATAATTAAAACTTATATAATATAAAAAATACATTCACTATAAATTTTGTGCGATTTTTACCTATATTTTTTCTTTACATATAGTGCATTTTGGGGTAAAATATAGTATAAAATATTTTTAGGACTTTAATTTTGGAGGAATTTGTATGAACAATGTACGTCCCGAATCTATGGAACGCATCACAACTCCCGAACTTGCAAAGGCCTTTATCGATGAGCAGATCGCAGCTGTTCGCGCACAGGTCGGTGACAAGAAAGTTCTGCTGGCTCTGTCCGGCGGTGTTGACTCCAGCGTTGTTGCCGCACTGCTGATCAAGGCTATCGGCAAGCAGCTTGTCTGTGTCCATGTCAACCACGGTCTTATGCGCAAGAACGAATCCGAGAGCGTCATCAAGATGTTCAAGGATGGTCTGGATGCCAACCTGATCTATGTTGATGCTACCGATCACTTCTTAGATCTGCTGGCCGGCGTTTCCGACCCCGAGCGCAAGCGCAAGATCATCGGCAAGGAATTCATCACTGTGTTTGCTGACGAAGCCCGGAAGCTTGAAGGTATTTCCTTCCTGGCACAGGGTACTATCTACCCCGACATTCTGGAGTCTGTCAAAGCTGCCGAGGGCAAGAAGGCTGTCAAGTCCCATCACAATGTAGGCG
>JAZUNC010000188.1:0-3033 GCA_045603945.1 Acutalibacteraceae bacterium
TCATTCACGGCAAGGGTACGGGACTTCTTCGCAAGGGTATTCACGAGCATCTGAGAAAGAATAAGTTTGTAAAGAGCTTCCGTCTCGGCGTGTACGGTGAGGGTGAGACAGGCGTTACGGTTGTAACGCTAAAGTAATCCGCGAGAAAATGCTTTATTGACATTAAGAGTTAAATGTTATATAATAAACTTAAAATAAACTCAAGCTCTGCCATACAGAGCTGATAAAAGGAGAGAACGCTATGAAAAAATCGAAAAGAATGCTTTCCCTGATACTCAGTATGCTTCTGCTTTCACTGACACTTATCGTGCCCGTAAGTGCAGGCGCTGACTTACCCGAAAGCAAGCACGATTACGAAAACAATTCATTTGAGCAGTGGTACTACGAACACCCGGAAAACGTTGAGGGACTTTACATCACCTTCTCGAACGAAACATCCATAGATGACACTGACGTTGTCTGCAACAACCACCCTGACGGATGTCCATGGGGCTATTTCGACGAGGAAACGCTCGATGACGACTACTGTCAGGACGAGGATTATTTCTCCGACCCCTGCGATGAAGAAAGCAAACACGTCGTAGGCGTGGATGCGCTCATTATCTCCTGCGATTATTATTATGAGTTAGGCTTCACCGGTGATGAGCTTAAGGGCAGAACAATCTATATTCCCTATTCATCCTTCGCTATTTATCTGATTACAGGCGCTCAGTGCACTGATTACGGCTTCAAAATCACCCGCATAGCATCAACTCTTCCCAAGGGCGAAACTGCATACCGCTATAACTTCGGTAACGGCAAAGAACTTATCGAGGTAGCTTACGGAGAAACCTACCTTAACGAGGATATTGAAAACTACATCGTTGACGGTGAAGCTATTATAGGCTGGGAGACAAAAGAAGGCGAGGAGTTCTATTTCTTCGATGAAAAGGCACTTCCCGACGGAAGCGGGATAATTGACCTTTACCCCATCACAACACCCGTTTCTCTTCAGCCCGAGGATGTATACTCCTTCACAAACTCGAGAGATCATATGCTTGTTAACGGTGAGAACAAAATCTATTTCACCGACGAAGATAAGGCACGTCTTCACGAAAGCATTACTAACATTTCCAAGGGCAACTATCTCAGTCTGCCTGGCTCAATTATGAACCTTGTTTTCAAAAACTATGACCAATGGAAGTTCCCGGGCGCCTGCATCGGCTTTGCAAACACCGTATGTCTTCAGAAACACGGCATAATTGACGTAGTTTCAACTCAGGAGGGCGCAGAGTGTGTGCGTGATCTTGTACCCGACGAGGAGCTTATAAGCTATATTAACTATTATAATGCACATTCCGCAACAACACTTCTTCCCAAAAATAAGGGACTCTTCCCCGGCACAAAGGAATATACCAGACAGGTTAAAAATCTCGTTGAAAGCGTACGCGAGGGCAATGTTGTACTGTTTGAATTTTATCCGACAAATGTTGAAAACCCCATAAATGATTATCACGGTATTGTTTTCACCGGCACATATACTCTCCCTGACGGAAGACACGTGCTTCTCTACTATGATGAAAACAGCTATGATTATTCTCTTGGCTTTGCGGGAAGTGTACCCGTTGCTGCAGACTACAGCACAATCGAAGGTAACTATGAGAATTCCATTTTCTTCTGGTCAGACGATTTTGAATACTATAAGTCGGTAGACATCAATGGTGAGTTTGACAATGACGGCACAAACTATTATAAGGATACGCTCGAAGCTCACATTGCCGAAACGGTCAGCTTTTGGCTCGAAGAATACATCAAGCCCTTCCTTGCAAAGTTTTTCGGCAGTATGGAGGAATAAGCAACACCGAGCCACGGTACGAAACCGTGGCTCTTAATTTTTTTCTCCCCTCTTGACAAACAAAAAAATCCGTGCTATAATTCATTTAACAATTAAGTTAAATGTTAAATAACTACGGAAGGAATGATGAAATGGGAATACAGAACACACTCAAGGCCCTCAGCGACCCTACCCGCCGCGAAATACTCAATATGCTTAAAAAAGGCAGGCTTTCCGCAGGTGAAATAGAGGCGCAGTTTTCCATAAGCTTTGCAGCCATTTCAAGACATCTGTCAATACTGAAAGAAGCTGAGCTTATCCGCGACGAGCGTGAGGGCAAATTCATTTTTTATGAGCTTAACGCTTCTGTTTTGGAAGAAATAATGCTCTGGATAACCGATTTGAAAGGAGACAGCAACGATGATTAAGAAAAACCTTAAAACTATAATTGCAACCGCACTTATCACCCTCTCACCTATTGTGATAGGTCTTATTATGTGGGATAAGCTCCCCGATAAAATCGCAACCCACTTTGGCACAAACGGAATGCCTGACCAATACAGCAGCAAGGTATTTGCAGTATTCGGTCTGCCTCTTGTACTGCTCGGCATACATCTTCTGTGTATCCTTGCAACAAGGCTCGACCCAAAGCACAGCAATATCACCGATAAAAATTTTAAAATCGTACTTTGGATCACTCCCCTTCTATCCCTTCTTCTTTGTGTGCTTTGCTTCACCTATTCCATCAATAACACCATACCCGTTGTAACGATTCTGATAATTTTTATGGGTGTGCTTTTTGTCATCATCGGCAACCTTATGCCCAAGGTAAAGCAGAATTATTCCCTGGGCATTAAAATACCGCCCACACTGCACGATAAGGAAAACTGGTACAAAACTCACCGTTTCGCAGGTAAAATATGGGTCATAGGCGGCGTTGTAATATGTCTTACAGCGGTGTTTGAGAATATATTTGTATTTATGGCAATTACACTTATACTTGCCTTTGCACCTATGGTTTATTCATATGTAATTGCTAACGGCAAGAACGAGAAGAGTAGCAAGGAATAAGCAGTAAGAAAGGGGCTTCATCGTACCCTTACGTCTTTTGCTTCGCAAAATCCACCTTTTCCTCCGGAAACAGGCACCCTTTTGTCACTTCGTGACATTTTTTGCTCCGCAAACGGGCAAAACCCTCCCGTCACCCTTCGGGTGCCACC
>JAZUNC010000189.1:0-5857 GCA_045603945.1 Acutalibacteraceae bacterium
GGAACATGGTACTATGTAAAGGGCGGTCGTGTAGATTTCACCTATACAGGGAATGTAAAATACAACGGCAAAACCTATAAGGTAGTAAAAGGAAAATTGGCATAATAAAAAGAACCTCGAAAGAGGTTCTTTTCTTGTATCCAGTGCCATCACACTTCAAGCCTTGTCATTCTTGCGTAATGGAAAATATACTGTTGGGTAATTCCTGCATAGGGCGAGGCACATTCGGGAAGCACTCCGCCGAAAAGCTTCTCCATTGCCTTTTTTATCCACACGTCCTTAGGAAATGCCTCTATGTGCGAAAGTCCAAAAAGGAGGGTGCAGTCGGCAACCTTTTCTCCTACGCCGTATATTTTCATTAGCTCTGCTCTCGCCTGATTTAGTTCGGTGTTTTTTAAAGACTCTAAATCTATTTCACCCGATGCCACCTTTTTTGCCGCATCAAGAATGTATTTGGCACGGAATCCACTTCTAAGCACCGCCAAATCCTCAATAGAGAGGGCGGCAATACGCTCTGCTGTAGGAAATGTGCAGAAGCTGTCGTTTATCCTTTCGCCGAAATTATCGCATAGCCGTTCTACAATACACTTTATTCGGGGTATGTTGTTATTCTGAGAAATTATAAAAGAGCAAAGTGCCTCCCAAGGCTCTTGGCGGAGTATTCGTATACCGTCTGCAAAGGAGCTTGCGGTTTTTAGCACCTCGTTGGCTGAAATAGCGGTAATAATATCTTTATAGTTTCGTTCAAGGTCAAAATAATTAAGCCAGATGTTATTAAAATCATCTAAAGTGGTGTCGTAAAAGGTTATAATGCCGTTTTTAGAGCCGAGTTTCAGATATTTGCCAAAAGCTACGCCCTGCCACAGCCCTTGCTCGGTTTCCTGCCACCTAAATGCCTGACCGCAGTCTAAGGTTTCGCTGAGAGTAAAATTTTCAGCTCCGTGAAGCTCAATGTTGCCTTTATTTTCAAATATTTGCATATATTTCTCCAAAGTCAATTAAAGTATTTGAATTATATCATTTTTTTGTTATAATTACAATATACCAAATTTATGGAGTTGTACTATGAGAGAAGATATTTGTACCATACCCGTAAGCGAAGCCTTTGAAGAAAACGAGGGTTGTCCCGTCTGCCGAATGAGGCGGACGGTTGAAGAACGAATAATAGAATACATAATGGGTGCCGCGATGATGGAGCCCGATATTCGTATGGAGACTAATCGTTTAGGCTTTTGTGAAAGACACCTTGTTCAAATGATGGCACGCAGAGGACGGCTTCAGCTTGCACTTATGCTACAGACCCACACAAAAGATCTGCACGATGCTGTCTTTAAGGGCGGTTTTCTGTCGGGCAAGCTTAAAAATGCGGAAAGAGCAAATGCACGTCGAAAAACCTGCTTTGTTTGTGACAAAATCGAGTGGGGTTTTAAGCGTATGACCGATACCATTTACCGCACCTTTGAAACCGACCGCGATTTTAGAGAGATTTTCTCCCGTCAGGATATGTTTTGTTTAGAGCATTATGCGATGCTTACATCAGGGGCAAAAAAGAATATGAAGCGGTACGGGGAAGAATTTACAGATGTTTTAGAGGAGAAAACAGGGGCATATCTTAACTTCCTGTCGGAGGATTTAAAAAAATACTGTTCAATGTACGATTATCGAAATTCGGGACCCGATGCCGACTGGGGCAATTCTAAAGATTCAATAGAGCGTGCAGTAGAATTCCTCACAGGTCACAGGGAAAAATGAATATAACTGCTAAAAAATGTTAAAAATATAATCGGTAAAACTTAAAAAAGGTAGCTGATTATATGGTTAAAGGCGTTAACAGGCAGATAATAGAGATAAACGATACAGGAAACCGCCATTTTGAAAGGGTTTTGCTCTTTGTGTCGGCGGGAAGCTCAGATCTTACAGAAAAGCAGCTTCAGGATAAGGCACAGGAATATTTAAAAAGAATATCGCCTGAGTTCGATAATGTTCCGTCTTTGCGTGAACGCTATAGAAAAAGGTCTAACCGCCGAAAAGTATTTATTATTTCGGCGGCAGCAGTTTTGGCGGTTACCGCGGTAATATTAGTTTTTAATATTTTGTAAACTTTTCGCAGGCAGATGATGCATATATAATCAACTGCTTGCTTTTTTTTGCTCTTTATTATATAATTAATGAAATTAAACAAAAGGCGGAGAGTAATGGACAATTTTAAGTTAGGACTTAATATTTTAGGGAAATATGTAGTATGTATAATAATGTGCTTTTTTGTGACCTTTTCGTTTGTTGCCATATTCTCAATGCTCACACTTGAAATGGTGGGCTACGAGGCGGCTGTTTTCGAAACCGAGGATTCTGAAACGCCTATAGAGCAGTATGTTCATTATTATAGCGACGGCGACGACCTAAAAAAGGCAGAGTATGAAGAAAAAGAGTACATAGTCGCAACAAGAGAGTTTGCAGGCGAGTTTTCGGGCACACCCTATGTTGTTTGCCACATCATCGCTCAGGCAATATCACTGATACTGTTCATTATAATTGTTCCACACACCCTTTATAAGCAGGGTAAATCAGACGCGAATGCCGTATCCTGTTCAAGGCTCAGTGAAGATAAGCTAAGAGGACTTAAGGCAGGTCTTGTTACTGCGGCAGTAAATCTTGCCTCGTGGGTATGCCTGTTGATTGGAAAACTAGGTGCTTTTCCTGCAGGATTGTCGATATACAGCTTTGCAAACTATCATCTTTACGGCTATCAAAAGCTTATATTTGGTGCAGATCCCACGATTCCTGCTACAGATATAAGCTGGATAGGCATCATTCTCGCACTCTTGCCTGTGGTACTCACGCTCGGGGCTTGTGCTGTCACATACCTTTTGGGATATAAGGATATAAACCTTTACGAAAAGGCAGTTTACAAAAATAAATAAAACAGGTGAAGTAAATGGGATTTGGCGGATTTTTTAATTATGAAAAGCCTGGTCCGGGAATTAAAAAGGACGGACCTCAGAAAAATACGTTTTTTATATTCTTCGAAACTTGGTTCAGAAATTTGTGGAAGCTTATAAAGGTAAGCTTTGTTTATTCCTTGCTTTCACTTCTTATTATTCCAAGCGGTCTTGCATCGGCAGGCATGACTAATGTTGCCAGAAATCTTGCCCGTGATAAGCATTCCTTCGGCTTGTCCGACTTTTTTGAAACCATTAAGAAAAACTGGAAACAGGCACTTCCCGCAGGAATAATAAACTCGGTTATAACCTTCCTTATAGGCTTTTCAATATATTTTTACTTATTCGGTGATGACATCTGGTCTATTTTGGGATTTGGATTTTCTATAGCATTATTTATAGTGTTCTCATTTATGAAGTACCATATCTGGCTTTTGATAATCACCTTTAAGCTTCCACTTAAAAAGATATATAAAAATTGCTTCCTGTTCGTGTTTGTGAATATTAAAAGCAATCTTATAATCGGTCTTACAGAGCTTTTGCTGACTGCAGGGGTTATAGCAATGTTTTTCATTCCGTATTATATTGCGTGGGTAGTTGCTATACTTATCGCAGTTTGTATAATACCTGGATTTGTAAATCTTCTTACCCAGATGCTGATATTCCCTAAGGTTAAAAAGCTTATGATAGACCCCTATTATGAAGAACATCCGGGCGAGGATGTGGAGCTTCGCAGAAACTTAGGTCTTGAGGTTGAGGAAGAGGACGATACTGTGTTTGACGACAACACTCCTGCACCTGAAAAATAAACAAAAGGCATCCGATATATCGGATGCCTTTTTTATATAAAAGGGAGATTTTGCGTCGGTTATTTTATAGATAAGCCATGGCTCACCGCCGAAACGGATATCAAATGCTCCCTGACTTATACTATGCACAAACCGAGCAGATTGTCATTTATTCCAGTGGGGTTTTTCTGAAATAAAGCACACCTAAGGTGTTTGCACCGCAATGGGAAGAAACGGTACAGCCCGCACGGGAAACAATAATCTCCTTGAAGGGAGCAGTTTTTTCCACAAGAGCACGAACCTCTTCTACTATTTCAGGGTCACAGCCTGCGTGGGTAACAAAAACTCTGTCAAGGTCAATATTGCTATGGTCGGAAAGCCTGTCGGCAACATATTCGTGAAGGGTTTGAATATATTTGCCACGGTATTTTTTGCAAACCCCCATGCTTCCGTCCTTAACCTGAATACAGGGCTTTAATTTCAGCAGATTTGCACCAAGTGCCGCAAGTGCAGAGCAACGACCGCCCTTGTGAAGATATTCAAGATTATCTATAACAAAGGATGCATCAACGCAGGGAACAAGGGCAGAGATAGTATCATATATTTCCTTTGCATCCTTGCCGTCCTGAGCCATTTCGCCTGCCTTCATAACAAGAAGTCCTTCGCCTGTGGAAAGGTTGGCGGTGTCTATTACATAAACATCCTCGAACTCCTCGGCGGCAATCAGAGAATTCTGGAAGGTGGAAGACATTTTAGAGCTGATAGTAAAATGCACAATAGCATAACCCTCTTCTACAAAAGGCTTAAAGAAGTCTATCATTTCAGAGATGTTAGCTGCACTGGTTTTGGGAAGCACGCCGTGCTCTTCGTGATATTTGTAAATAAAATCAGGGTCAATATCTACACCGTCCTGATAGGTCTTGTCGCCCAAAGTAATTCCCAGTGGAATGGTTTTTATATTTAACTTTTCAAGTATATCCAAGGGGAGATCGCTTGTGCTGTCGCGTGTAATCAAAACTTTTTTACTCAAGGAAATACCTCCTAAATATTTTTCTAAACAATTATATCACTTAATCAGACAATTTTCAACAAATAATAATTACTAATTAAATTATTAATTGTTTAGTAATTCTTTCAAACTGTAATAATATATATAATCCTTGACAATTCAGCATAAAAAAAGTAAAATTAGAATTGACTATTTATGCTTTAAGCTTTTTGTTTTATGATGATGTTAGGTTGTATAAAACAAAAATGTACATAAAAATTATTATGGAGGAAAATTATTTAATGGCAAAAGAAAAAGAACTAAAGTCTGCAAAAAAGCCGTTGCCAAAGGGCACGAAGTTTCAAAAAAACGATAAATCGAAAAAAACTAATAAAAATGAAGCAGTAAAAAAACCACAACAAAAAAAGAAGACTAACCGCTCTGCAAAGAATCCCCTTAAAATCATTCCTTTAGGCGGCCTTGGAGAAATAGGCAAAAACATAGCCGCCTACGAGTATAAGGACGATATTCTTATTGTTGACTGCGGTATGGCATTCCCCGATGAGGAGACTCCGGGTATTGACATTGTTATTCCCGATTTCTCATATCTTGTTTCAAACCGCGATAAGATTCGCGGACTTGTTGTTACCCACGGTCACGAAGACCATATCGGTGCAATACCATATCTTTTGAAAAATATTAATGTTCCGATTTACGCAACAAGACTTACTATCGGTCTTATTGAGGGCAAGCTTAAGGAGCACAGAAATCTTGCCTCTGCCAGCCTTAATACCGTAACACCGGGTCAGGTTCTGCAGTTTGGTGTTTTCAGCGTGGAATTTATTCACGTAAATCACTCTATTCCTGATGCTGTTGCTTTTGCGATTAAAACACCTGCGGGCACAGTCGTTCATACAGGAGATTTTAAAATAGACACTACCCCTATAGACGATCAGGTTATCGACCTTGCACGTTTTGGCGAGCTTGGTAAAAAGGGTGTTCTGGCTATGCTTGCCGACTCAACCAACGCTGAGCGTTCGGGTTACACTATGTCCGAAAGAATAGTGGGCGAATCCTTCTCTACTTTGTTTAAAAAAGCGGGCAACAACCGAATAATAATAGCCACCTTCTCTTCTAATATC
>JAZUNC010000190.1:0-18216 GCA_045603945.1 Acutalibacteraceae bacterium
ACAACCTTGCCTGAACGCAGGCAACGGGTGCAGACATTGATTCGACGGGGTGTGCCGTTAACGATGGCCTTAACCTTTACAACATTGGGCTTCCAAGTTCTGTTAGTTCTTCTGTGAGAATGAGAAACCTTAATGCCGAAAGCAATTTCCTTACTGCAGATATCACACTTTGCCATGGACACTGCACCTCCTCTTTTTAGGATTCTAATCAATAGCAAAAGATATAATAACAGAAAACGCTGGATTTTGCAAGTGTTTTTTCAAAAAAATTATATATTTATTGTAAAAGTCTTTCTTTTATGTTAAAATGACGAAAAAGGGGAAGGGCGAAGAATGATAAAATTAGCAATTTTTGATTTGGACGGAACTGTCTGTAACACTATAGATGACCTTGCGAATGCCACAAATTACGCAATGCAGACCTTAGGCTATCCTACCCACACCGTAGAGGAGTATAAATACTTTGTAGGAAACGGTATGTATAATTTGGTTTACCGTGCCTTGCCCGAAGATAAAAGGTCGGATAAGGATGTGGCTTACGCAAAGGAGCTTATGCTAAGCTATTATGGTGTGCATTTCGCCGACAAATCAAAGCCCTATGACGGTATTATGGAGCTTTTAAAGGCTCTTAAAGAAAATGGAGTACATATTGCCTGCTGTACAAACAAGGCACACCATATGGCGAAGGAAATTGCCGATAAAATTTTTGTGGGAATTTTCGAAGAGGTATCAGGACACACCGATTCTCGCCCACTTAAGCCCGACCCGTGTGCAGTGTATGAAATGATGGATAAATTTGATGCTACTCCCGAGCAAACGGTATTTATAGGCGACTCAGGAGTGGATATGCAAACCGCCCTTAATTCAAATACTTCCTCAATAGGTGTTTTGTGGGGCTTCAGAGATGAAACCGAGTTAAAACAAAACGGCGCTCAGCACATTGCCGAAACGCCGAAGGATATATTCGAGATAATACAAAATTTGTAGAGGTGTAAATATGAAACGAACCGATTATCTTTCATGGGATGAATATTTTATGGGTATTGCCGAGCTTTCGGCTCGCCGCAGTAAAGACCCGTCAACTCAGGTTGGTGCCTGCATTGTAAATGACGATAATAAAATTATGTCGGTAGGCTACAACGGTATGCCTAAGTCTTGCTCCGACGATGAGTTTCCTTGGGAGCGTGAGGGCGGTCAGCTTGAAACAAAATACTTTTTTGTCTGCCATGCGGAGCTTAACGCTATTCTTAACTATCGTGGAGGCTCCTTGGAGGGAAGCCGTCTTTATGCGACTTTGTTCCCCTGCAATGAGTGTGCTAAGGCAATCATTCAGGCGGGAATAAAGGAAATTATTTATAGCTGCGATAAGTATGCCGATTCGGCATCTGTACTTGCTTCTAAAATGATGTTCAAGGCGGCAGGAGTAAAGCTTACTCCCTATAACGCAGGAAACAAGGAAGTCACAATCAGCCTTTAAATCCGAAAAGCTCCTCGGCAAACCAAACCCTATTTACGGTGAAGGTCTTTCCGTCTAAATAGTTTAGAATTCCTCCGTCGGTTTTAAAGGAAAAGGTCAGCTTGTAGGAGTAAAGGGCTTGTCTTGTAAAGCCCAGCTTTTTGTCGGCAGAAAGCTTGCCGTATTTTCCGTCACCCAAAAGGGGATGACCTATAGATGCCATATGTGCCCTTATTTGATGGGTTCTTCCTGTGAGTAGGTCTACCTCGATAAGGGAAAGATTATTCTTGCTGGCTAAAACTCTGTAACGGGTTTTTATGGTAAGTGCACCGTCTTCCCGTGAACTTTTAAGATAAACCTTGTTTTTGCTTTCGTTTTTCTCTAAAAAGCCTTCAAGAGTAGCTTCTTTTTTTGACGGAACACCGTGTATTACGGCTAAATACTGCTTGTCAATTTCTCTTTCTTTTATCTTTTCGCAAAGTATGCGAAGAGATTCGGCATTTTTTGCCGCAATTACGATTCCGCCCGTGCCGCGGTCTATTCGATTTGCAAGAGAGGGTTTAAAGCTGTTTTCGGTTTCGGGATTATATTCACCCTTGTCATATAAATAGTGCTGAATTCTGCCGATAAGGGTGTCGCAATATTCTTTATCATCGGGGTGTACAAGCACCCCTTGTTTTTTGTCTACAAGGAGTATGTTTTCATCCTCATATACAATATCAAGCTTTACGGGAGCCGACATAAAATCGTATTTTGGGTCGGGTTTAACAAAAAATTCGTCGCTTATCCACGCTTCAACCACATCGCCCTCGTTTAGCTTGGTGGAAATCTCGGCCTTTTTGCGGTTTACCTTTATGTGCTTTGTGCGTATGTACTTATACATAAGCGACTGAGGAAGGGCAGGCATTGCCTTTGTAATAAATTTATCAAGACGCTTTCCCGCGTCATTTTTACCTATCGTAAAACTTTTCATACTTAACTCCGTAAAATAAGATTACATATATTGTATCATAAATTTTAAAATAATGGAAGAAGGAGCTATAAACTTGTCAGAAAATATTCACGCTGGACACAGAAACCGCCTTAAAGAGGAGATAATCTCTTCAGATATAACCGAGCTGAAGCCGCCTGTAAAGCTGCTGGAAATGCTGTTGTTTTACGGAATTCCGAGGCAGGACACCGCGAAAATTGCTCACGATATGATGTCGGAGTTCGGGGGCATTTGCGGAGTTTTTGAAGCCGACATTGACGACCTTGCCGAAATCAAGGGAATGACCAAGAACGCAGCCTCCCTTGTAAAGCTTATTCCATATCTTTTAAAAGCCTATCTGCAGTGTAAGTACGAGGATAAAGAGGTGCTTAAAACACACGAGGAAATAGGCGACTTTATACATACTAAATATTTCGGCGTAAACCACGAATGTCTTTCACTTCTTTGCCTAGATAGGCTTGGTAAGATTTTGTCCTTTAAGATGCTTATGCACGGCAGTATTGATTCGGTGGGTATAAATCTTCGCTCTATACTTGAAAGGGTGTTTAAGTGCGGAGCTACAGCGGTGGTAGTTGCACATAATCATCCGGGAGGGGTAGCTTTACCCTCTGCTCAGGATGTGGAACAGACCCGAAAGCTTGCACAGCAGCTTAAAACCTTGTCGGTGAATCTGGTTGACCACATAATAGTTACCGATACCGATTATGTTTCTATGGCACAATCGTCAGAATTTCACGGCATTTTCGAGGTATAATACAGAGAACTTAGGTCATACTTTAAATACAAAGTATTCCCGAAAGGATGACCGAAATGATAGAACAAGATACCATAAAACTTTTAAGAGAATGTGATGCAGGTGTAAAAATGGGGGTCGCATCTATCGATGATGTGTTTGACCACATACAGTCACAAGATTTTAAAGAATATCTTAACAGTTGTAAGGATGAGCACGAAAAATTAGGTGATGAAATACAGAAGCTGTTAGATAAGTATGAGGATGACGGAAAGGAACCCAATCCAATAGCTAAAAGTATGAGCTGGATGAAGACCAATATGAAGCTTATGGCAGAGGATACCGATAAAACCGTAGCAGACCTTATGACCGACGGCTGTAATATGGGCGTTAAGTCGCTGAACCGTTATTTAAATCAGTATAAAGCGGCTGACGAAGTTTCTAAGGATATTTGCAAAAGACTTATAAATCTTGAGGAGCGTCTGGCTATAGATATTCGTAAGTATTTGTAAAATTTAGCAGGTGTGTGCAAAATCAGCATCACATCTGCTAAATTTTTTATATACATAATGTAACCGATATTGTTTTTAACTGTTTATAAATCTATTATTGTCAGGCATACTAATTTTGTGTAAATTATTATTCAAATAGAGTAAAAATCTATTTACTTTAAAGTGTTAATATATTATAATATTGCTATATATGTTTTTATCTTTTTTTCGAAAGAGGTGTCGAATTTGGCTAGGTCTATGGTCGACAAAATCCGCGAAGCCGAAGAGCAGGGAAATTCTGTAGTGCTTAAGGCGGAGCTTACTGCAAAAAGCCTTGTAAAAGAAGCCGAAGTAAAATCACGGGAGCTTACTGCAGCAGCAGTAAAACAAGCCGATACGGATAGTGCAAAAATTACAACCGAAGCGACCGCACAGGCTGAAAATGTCAAGTCGTCAGCTAAACGACGCGGCTGGGCAGAGGGTGAAAAGCTTTCGGCTAAGGCTGACAAAAACAGAGCCGCAGCAATAGATGCGGCAGTAGAAATAATCTTCTCGTAATTTTCAAAACTCAGGTGTCAAAGGCGGTGACAGTTTGGCAAAGCTTGATATGGAAAGGGTGCAGATATTTGCACCAAAATCGCAGCAGCGTGCAATCATAAAGGCTCTTCAAAGCATGGCTATTTTAGATGTTTCTGCGGCTGATGAAAAGCCCCCCGAGGGATTTTTCAGAAGAAGATGCGAAAATGAAGAAGACCGAAGATGTGCACAAAATGCAGATAATGCGCTTAAAATATTAAACCGTATCTCACCCGAAAAGAAAGGCTTGCTCGCCTCCTTTTCGGGAAGAAGACAAGTTTCATTAGACGAGTTTTTTTCGGCGGGCGACAAAACCGAAGAGATAAACAGTATTTGTGATGACATAGTTACGGCAGAACGTAAAATAGCCGAAATAAAGGCAGAAACAGTTCGCATCAACACCTTTATTGAACAGCTTTCGCCTTGGAGCGAGCTGGATGTGCCCTTGTCTTTTTCGGGAACGGATAAGACGGTAGCTTTTATCGGAACATTTCAGGGCAGTTTGACCCTTGAAGAGCTGCTAAGCGGTTTTGCAAAAGCTAAGCCCGAGCTTGAGCTTTATACTGAAATAGTAGGCTATGCCTCAGGGCAGACATTAGTATTTTTAACCGCGGCAAGGTCTGACGAAAAAGCCGCAGAGGAAATGCTGAGGTCATCAGGATTTTCAAGACCGTCGCAAAGCTGTGATGTGACACCGCAGGAAAAGATTAATGAGTTGCGGCAAAATATGGTGTCTCTCGAAAAAGAAATGAAGTTCCATAAAGATAGAATAGCCTTTTTTGCCGACCGCCGTCAGGATATTGAGCTGACATATGACTGGTATCTGTCTAAAGCAGAAAGAGCAGAAATGCAGGGTGTGGTTGACGAAACGGTTCATACGGTTATGATAACAGGATATGTTCCAACCTGCGACCTGCCCATTCTTCGTCAAAAGCTTGAAGATAACTTTACGGTATATATTGAAGATACTCCTGCAGGTGAGGAGGTGGCTCCCGTAAAGCTTAAGAATAATGCTTTTACAGAGCCTGCTCAAAGCATTACCTCAATGTATGCATTGCCCTCATCTAAGGATATAGACCCTACCCCCATAACCTCGTTTTTTTACTATCTTTTCTTTGGAATAATGCTTTCGGATGCTGGCTATGGAATACTTATGTGGATAGCCACTTGGGCGGTTAACAGGTTTTTAAATCCCGAGCCGAATATGCGTAAGAATATGAAGCTTTTTATGTATTGCGGAATTTCTACCACCCTTTGGGGATTTTTCTTCGGAAGCTTCTTCGGTGTCGATATAATTACCGCAATCAGCAAAGCGATTACAGGACACGGCTTGCCCTTTAAATATCCCTTTATCAACCCTTTAGAGGGGGATGCCCTTGCAATGCTTATACTAAGTGTTGCACTTGGATTTATTCAGATAATAGCAGGGCTTTGCGTTAAATTTTATATTACCGCTAAGGATGAGAGCCTGCTTGATGCCGTTTTCGACACAGGACTTTGGATAACCACCCTTATGGGCTTCGGTATAATGGCTATAGGTCTTGTGGGTATTCCTGTTTTACAGACGGTAGGTATTATTATTGCGGTAGTATCTATGCTGGGACTTGTGGTTACAGGTGGACGAAAGAAAAAGGGAGTTATGAAGATATTTGGCGGAGTTGCTTCGCTTTACGACATAACAAGCTATGTAAGCGACCTGCTGTCTTTCTCCCGACTTATGGCACTGGGACTTACTACCGCGGCGATGAGTATGGTATTCAATAAGCTCGGTGTAATGGTAAGTGCAGGCGTAGCAGGAAAAATATTTATGGTGGTAATACTACTTGTGGGCCACGCAATCAACTTTGGACTGAATGCACTGGGTGCATATGTTCATACATTAAGACTTCAGTATGTAGAGCTTTTTTCAAAGTTCTACGAGGGCGGCGGACGTCAGTTTATGCCCTTTGCCTTTAAAGGTAAATATGTACGTATCAAGGAGGAAAAATAATTATGACAGGTATAGTTTTTGCACTTGCAGGTGCGGCAATCGCAACCATCTTAGCAGGAATAGGCTCTGCAAAGGGTGTCGGAATGGCGGCAGAAGCAGGTATGGGTGTTCTTTCGGAGGATTCTTCTAAGTTCGGTAAGCTCCTTGTTTTAGAGCTTCTCCCAGGCACACAGGGACTTTACGGCTTCATCGTTGCTGTTATGATAATGCTTAACATCGGCGCTCTTGGCGGAAGCATCGATGCAGGTATGGAGCTTTCAAAGGGTCTTCTTTATCTTGCGGCATCTCTTCCCATAGGCTTCGGTGGTCTTTTCTCGGGTATTGCTCAGGGCAGAGCCGCTACAGCAGCTATCGGTCTTATTGCCAAAAAGGGCGAAGATTTCTCCAAGGGTATGGTTTCCACCACGCTCGTTGAGATATATGCTCTTCTTGCATTCCTTGTATCTCTTCTTTCAGTAATAGCAATAGGTTAATTCGGAGTAGCTGATATGAGTGCAGAAGAAAGAATTCTGCAGGGCATTATAGATGATGCCAATCTGCAGGCTGAAAAAATAATTGCAGAGGCTAAGGCAGAGTGTGAAAACATCCTTGCAAAGGGCAAGGAGGAGGCTAAAGCCTATTCGGCAAAAACCGTGTCGGATGCACTTCGTCGTGCAAAGGCAATAAAGCAGAATGCCGACTCTGCGGCAGAGCTTAGTGTCAGGGATATTAAGCTTGCAAAGAAGCACGAGGAGATAGAGAAAACCTTGTGTTTGGCAATAGAAAAAATAATTTCTTTACCCGACGAAAAATATTTCTCACTGCTTTGCGAACTTGCGGTAAAAAATGCCCGAAGTGAAGAGGGAGTTATTTACCTTGGACCTGCCGACCTTATTCGCGATATTGCGGTTTTCGAAAGACTTCTAAGTAAGCATCGGGTGAATGTAACCCTCGATAAAACTCCGTACAGTGTTAAAAATGGCTTTGTACTGAAATACGGAGATATAGAATACAATCTTTCTCTCGATGCGGTAATCGCCGATAAAAAGGATGCTTTACAGGACAGTATAAATTCAATTCTCTTTGCAGATTAAATTTTAGGAGGTGGCAGTATGCCGACAAGATCTTATGCCTACGCTGTAGGTAATGTGCGTGCCAAAGAGGTCGCACTGCTTAAAAAACAAGATATCGAGCAACTGCTGTCTTTAGATTCTGTTTATAAGGCTGTTTCCTTCCTTAAGGATAAAGGATACGGATATGCAGACACTCCGTTAGACATTTATAAGCTGCTTAAAGATGAGGAGCAGAAGCTATGGGAATATGTTATGTCGGTTGCGCCCGATATATCTGTCATCGAAGCTTTTATTATTGCGAACGATTATCACAACATAAAGGCAATTTTTAAAGCCACTGTGGCAAATGCAGATTATAAAGAGCTTTTGCTCAGTCCCACTGTTGTTGAGGTGGAAACAATTCAAAAGGCGGCAAGCGAACAGGATTTCGGTCAGTTACCTATGTTTATGCGTGAAGCGGCAAAAAAAGCTTGGGATGCCCTTGTTAAAACAGGCGATTCTCAGCTCTGTGATGCAATTTTAGATGCTTCCTGTATGGAATACAGACTTAAATTTGCAGAGCGTATAAAGGTTCCTATGCTTGCCGAGCTTATAGAAACAAATGTATTTTACGATAATATTAAGGCGGCTATACGCTGTGCCAGAGCACAAAAATCAAAGGATTTTTGCGATATTTGTATTGTGGATACAAAAGCTCTTTCAAAAAGCCGTCTTAAGGAAGCGGCTTTAAAGGGTGTTTCCGAGGTGTTGGCAGTTCTTGAAAACGTTTCGGTATATAAGGGTGCTCAGGCAGCCGAAGCCTTTAAAGCATCTCCGTCAGAATTCGAGAAGTTTTCCGACAACATATTAATGTCGGTGGTGTTAAGGGCGAAATATATTGCCGTCGGTGCCGAACCTCTTATAGCATATCTACAGGCGAAAATTGCCGAGATAAAGGCTTGCCGAATTGCGATTAACGGAATATCTATAGAAGAATCACATGATAAAACAAGAGAAATGCTGAGGGAACTGTATGGTTAAAATTGCTTTTTTCGGTGACCGTGAAAGTATTAAGGGCTTTGCCGCTGTGGGTATTAATATAGTTCCGTGTGACGATATACAGAAGGCGGCAGAACAGTTTAAAACCCTTATTTCGGGCGATTACGGAATAATTTATATAACAGAAGAGTTGGCGGCTGTGCTTAGTGAAGAAATTTTAAGGCTTGACGAAAAGTTTCTTCCTGCAGTAATACCTCTTCCGGGTGTTAAAGGCAATAACGGAATAGGCATAGACCGTCTTAAAGCCTCAGTAGAAAAGGCTGTAGGCTCGGATATAATCTTTAACAAATAATTCACTCTAAGGAGCTAAAAAGATGGCAAACGGAGTTATAACAAAGGTTGCAGGACCTCTTGTAATTGCAGAGGGAATGCGTGATGCAAATATGTTCGATGTGGTAAGGGTTAGCGACCAGCACCTTATTGGCGAAATTATAGAAATGCACGGTGATCGTGCCTCTATTCAGGTTTATGAAGAAACCTCAGGACTTGGTCCCGGTGAAGAGGTAATTTCTACGGGAAGACCTCTGTCGGTAGAGCTCGGTCCTGGACTTATCGGCTCGATTTTTGACGGAATTCAGCGTCCTCTTGTAAAAATTATGGAGGTTAGCGGAACCAATCTTCAGCGGGGAGTAGAGGTACCTTCTCTCGACCGTGATAAGAAATGGTCCTTTCTACCTGCTAAAAAAGTCGGTGACGAGGTTATTTCGGGGGATACCTTAGGTACGGTTGAGGAAACCCCTGTTGTTTCTCATAAAATTATGGTGCCCGATAAAATAAGCGGTAAAATAGTCAGCATTAAAAAGGATTCATTTGCCGTTACCGATGTGGTTGCTGTTATTGAAACCGAATAAGGCAATGTAGAGCTCACTATGATGCAGACCTGGCCTGTACGTGTGGGCAGACCATATAAAACCAAGCTTTCGCCCGATATCCCCCTTGTTACTGGTCAGCGTGTTATCGATACGCTTTTTCCCCTTGCAAAGGGCGGTGTAGCCTCGGTTCCAGGTCCTTTCGGCTCGGGTAAGACAGTAGTTCAGCATCAGCTTGCAAAGTGGGCTGCGGCCGATATAATCGTTTATATCGGCTGTGGCGAGCGTGGTAACGAAATGACCGATGTATTAAATGAGTTTCCTGAGCTTCGCGACCCCCGAACAGGAGCTTCGCTGATGGAACGCACAGTTCTTATAGCAAACACTTCAGATATGCCTGTTGCCGCCCGTGAGGCTTCTATTTATACAGGAATAACAATAGCCGAATACTTCCGCGATATGGGCTATACCGTTGCTCTTATGGCAGATTCTACCTCCCGTTGGGCAGAGGCACTTCGCGAAATGTCGGGACGACTTGAAGAAATGCCTGGCGAAGAGGGTTATCCTGCATATCTCGGCTCCCGTCTTGCTCAGTTCTACGAGCGCGCAGGCAGAGTTATAGTAAACGGTAGTGAGGATATCGAGGGTGCACTGTCTGTAATCGGTGCGGTATCACCTCCGGGAGGCGATATTTCCGAGCCTGTCTCTCAGGCACCCCTCCGTATAGTTAAGGTTTTCTGGGGACTCGATTCCTCCCTTGCATATAAACGTAATTTCCCTGCAATAAATTGGCTTACAAGCTATTCACTTTATGCCGATTCCTTAGAGGGCTGGTTTAAAGAAAACGTAAATCCAGAGTGGAATAATATGCGTGCAAGACTTATGTCGGTGCTTCAGGAAGAAGCCGAGCTTGAAGAGATAGTCAAGCTGGTAGGTATGGATGCACTGTCATCGCCCGACCGTTTAAAGCTTGAGGCGGCACGCTCTATACGTGAAGACTATCTCCATCAGAACGCTTTCCACGAAACCGACACATATACCTCTCTTCAAAAGCAGTTTTATATGATGTCGGCTATTATGGAATTTTATGATAAATCACTTTCCGCACTTCAAAACGGTGCAGATATTGAAACTATCGTTTCTATGCCCTCCCGCGAGAGAATAGGCAGAATAAAATATGTTGCAGAAGAACAGGTAAGGGAAGAGTTTGACCTTACAGTAAAGCAGATGGAAACAGAGCTTGAAGAAGCTGTTCGCAATAAAGATATTTAGGAGGAAGACTATGGCTAAGGAATACAGAACCATACGAGAGGTCGCAGGACCTCTTATGATGGTCAGTGATGTCGAAAATGTTAAATACGACGAGCTTGGCGAGATAGAGCTTCCCTCTGGTGAAACCCGTCGTTGTAAGGTGCTTGAGGTAAACGGCACAAACGCTCTTTTGCAGCTTTTTGAAAGCAGTGCAGGAATAAACCTTAAAGACTCTAAGGTGCGTTTTTTAGGCCGCTCTATGGAGCTGCCCGTATCCCCCGATATGCTTTCCCGCGTTTTCGACGGGCTGGGCAGACCTATCGATAACGGTCCTGCAATAATTCCCGAAAAGCGACTTGATGTAAACGGCAAGCCTATGAATCCTGCCGCAAGAAACTATCCTCAGGAATTCATTCAGACAGGCATTTCGGCTATAGACGGACTTAATACCTTGGTAAGAGGACAGAAGCTGCCTATATTTTCAGCATCTGGTCTGCCTCATTCCAACCTCGCAGCTCAGATTGCCCGTCAGGCGGCGGTAAGAGGAGATAACGAGCAGTTTGCCGTTGTCTTTGCCGCAATGGGTATTACCTTTGAGGAATCTAACTATTTTATCAATTCCTTTAAGGAAACAGGTGCTATTGACCGTACCGTTATGTTTATAAACCTTGCTAACGACCCCGCTATTGAGCGTATTGCTACACCCAAAATGGCTCTTACCTGTGCAGAATATCTTGCCTTTGACCTTGGTATGCAGGTTCTTGTCATTATGACCGATATTACAAATTATGCAGATGCTCTCCGTGAGGTTTCTGCCGCACGAAAAGAGGTGCCGGGTCGACGCGGTTACCCTGGCTATATGTATACCGACCTTGCTACCCTTTACGAGCGAGCAGGAAGACTTAAGGGAAGCGACGGCTCTATCACCCTTATCCCAATACTCACTATGCCGGAGGACGATAAGACCCATCCTATTCCAGACCTTACAGGATATATTACCGAGGGTCAGATAATTCTCTCCCGCGAGCTTTTTCGTAAGGGAATAACTCCGCCGATAGATGTTTTACCATCACTTTCCCGTCTTAAGGATAAGGGTATAGGCGAGGGTAGAACCAGAAAAGACCATGCCGCTACAATGAATCAGCTTTTTGCCGCCTATGCAAGAGGCAAGGATGCAAAAGAACTTATGGTAATTCTCGGTGAAGCGGCACTTACCGCAACCGATAAGCTTTATGCCGAGTTTGCCGAGCGGTTTGAAAAGGAATATGTTTCGCAGGGCTATACAGCCAACCGCACCATAGAAGAAACTCTTGATATTGGCTGGAAACTGCTGCGTATTCTTCCCCGAAGTGAGCTTAAACGAATCAGCGACGAAATGCTGGATAAGTATTACGGAGCGTAATTTACTTTTTTACGAAAGGACTGAAAGACCTTGGCTGTTCTCAATGTCAATCCTACCAGAATGGAACTGACACGCCTTAAAAAGCAGCTTACTACTGCTGTACGCGGACATAAACTGCTTAAGGATAAGCGAGATGAACTTATGCGTCAATATCTTGACCTTATACGTGAGAACAGGGCTCTTCGTGAAGAAGTGGAAAGGGAAATTAAAGAGGCAAACAGCCACTTTGTAAAAGCGAGCGGCGTAATGTCGAAGCAAAGCCTTGATACGGCTCTGCTTGCCCCCAAACAGGAGGTATATTTAGAGGTAGAAACTAAAAATGTTATGAGTGTAGATATTCCTGTATTTAAGGCATCTACAAGAACAAGCGATGCATCGGATATTTATTCTTACGGATTTGCTTCCACCTCTTTTGAGCTTGACGAGGCAGTAGACAGAGTTTCTGCATTGCTTCCCAAAATGCTTAATCTTGCCCAGGTGGAAAAATCCACCTCGCGAATGGCGGCAGAAATAGAAAAGACCCGTCGTCGCGTTAATGCACTCGAGCATGTTATGATACCCCGTTACCGCGACACCATTCGTATGATAACTATGAAGCTGGAGGAAAATGACCGTTCCTCCCGTGCCCGACTTATGAAGGTCAAGGATATGATGGTAAAGCAAAATATCGAAAGCCATCAGAATAACCCCGATATGATTTAGGAGAAGTTTTTAATGAGTGAAAAAATGTGGGCAGGCCGCTTTAAAAAGCAGCTTGACAGTGAAGTTAACGATTTTAATTCATCAATACGCGTAGATTGCAGAATGTATAAAGCCGATATAGGCGGCTCAATAGCACACGCATCGATGCTTGCAAAACAGGGAATAATCGGCGAAAATGATGCCGAGGCTATTATAGCAGGACTTGAGGGAATTTTATCTGACCTTGAGTCGTCTGCACTTGAGTTTGATATGACGGCTGAAGATATACATATGTTTGTTGAAGCTGAGCTTACAAAGCGTATAGGCGATACGGGCAAAAAACTGCATACCGCAAGAAGCAGAAACGATCAGGTAGCTTTAGATGTCCGCCTTTATCTGCGGGATGAAGCAGCAGAAGTCTTAGAACTGCTTAAAAACCTTGTAAAGGTTATTACAACTAAGGCAGAGCAGTACAAGGCTACCGTAATGCCTGGATATACCCATCTGCAAAGAGCACAACCCATTACCTTCGGACACCATCTTATGGCATATGCCCAGATGTTCCTTCGTGATATATCAAGAATAAAGGATGCTACAGAGCGAATGAATTATTCACCTCTGGGCTCCTGTGCACTTGCAGGCACAACATATCCTACCGACCGTAGGGCAGTAGCAAAATCACTTAATATGTCGGGCATCTGCGAGAATAGTCTTGACGGTGTTTCAGACCGAGATTTTGCGGTAGAGCTGGCAAATGCTTGTGCCCTTATTATGATGCATCTTTCTCGCTTTTCTGAGGAGATTATACTCTGGTCAAGCTGGGAGTTTAAGTTTATTGAGCTTGACGATGCCTATTCTACAGGCTCCTCTATAATGCCTCAGAAGAAAAACCCTGATATAGCAGAGCTTGTAAGGGGTAAAACTGGACGTGTTTACGGAAATCTTGTTACCCTGCTCACAATGCTTAAAGGTCTGCCCCTTGCCTATAACAAGGATATGCAGGAGGATAAGGAAGCCATTTTCGATTGTATGGATACAGTAAAGCAGTGTATATCTATATTTTCCCCCATGCTCGAAACTATGACTGTAATTGAGAAGAATATGCTTGATGCTGCCGCAAAGGGCTTTATAAATGCAACCGATGTAGCAGATTATCTTACGAAAAAGGGTGTTCCTTTCAGAACAGCGTATAAAATTTCGGGAACCCTTGTTGCTTATTGTATAGATAAGTGCACTGTGCTGGAAAAGCTGAGTATAGATGAGTTTAAATCTTTCAGCGATATATTCGAGGATGACATATACGATGCAATTAACCTTGAAAACTGCACCTTCAGAAGAAATTCCGAGGGTGGAACTGCAGTAGAATCGGTTGAAAAGCAAATAGCCTTAGTGACTGAAAAAATCAATCGTTTTTTTGATGATGATTATAATAATTAAGGAGTGTATTCAGTATGAAAAAATCCGAAAAAATCAAAATGTCAGATTCGATTGTTAAGAACAATGTTCCGATTACAAAGGGCGACAGAACTCTTGTATGGCACGATGAATTCGATGATATAAGCAGTATAGAGAATAATTGGTGTTTCCGTACTGAGATGCGTTCGTATGATGCTTCGTTAAATACCGATAAAAAACATATTGATGTTAAAGACGGACAGTTAGAGTTGCATACCTACCGTACCGACGGAAGCGACGGTATAGATTATTCAATTCCTCAGGGACTTACTACATACGGTAAAATGGTATTTCGACGCGGCTATCTTGAAATGAGAGCTAAAGTGCCCTACCGCCACGGTGCATGGCCCTCCTTCTGGATGCTTACTTATCTGCCTCTCAAAGAGTCAAGACTCAGATCTGAAATCGATATTTTTGAGATTTTCTCAAGCCCCGATACCGCTGTTTGTAATCTTCATAAATATCTCCTTGATGAGAATGGTAAAAGCCTTGCCCATTGTCAGCTCGATGGAGAAATGGTCTCCAAAAAACGCTACACCTTCCCAAATCCCGAAAACCTTAATAATGAATATCATATTTACGGTATGGAGTGGACCGATAAGGATATAAGCTTTCTTATCGATGGTGTGCCCTATACCACTATAAGCCTTACCGAGAATTTCTCTAATACGGAAGGTCTTGAGGATATGGACTGTTATCAGGACTATCATTATGTTATTTTAAACAACTTTGTGTTCACTCCAGGACACCACTGGCATCCCGACGACTATCTTATTACCCCCGAAGATCCCTGTCCCGTAGATTATTATATCGATTGGATACGCCTTTACCAAAAAGACGGAGAAGATATGTTAGTTGAAGAATAAAGAATCAGCGAGATTGCTTTGTTTAGAAGCATCTCGCTGATTCTTTATTTGGTTACAAATATAACTCCATATACACCGGGACCCGTATGTGCACCGATGGTAGGACCAAGCTGTAATCGTTGTTGCACTTCAATTCCATTTGCCACGAGCTTTTCCTCCAGTGCCTCTACATTTTCAGTGCCTGCGGAATAGATAGAATATACAGGAAAAGTTTGATCCAAATCATTTGCGGTAAGCTTATCTAAAATAAACTGAATTGCTCTGCCCCTGCCTATAGCCTTACCTATAGCCTCTACCGTTCCGTCCTGAGTTACCGTAAGTACAGGCTTGATGTTTGCAAGACTCCCCACCGTTGCAGTAGCCCTTGACATTCTGCCGCCCTTGTAAAGATATTCTAAGGTGTCCACACCTGCCAGCACCTTAACCTTTGATTTAAGAGCATCGCATTTTTCAACTATCTCTGCGGCGGTACAGCCTTCACTGCGAAGATGGCTCGCATATTTTATAAGCAGACCTATGAGGTGTGTGGCGGTAAGGGTGTCTACTATATAGATACCATCATAGTCAACCATATTTTTGGCAATGTTAGCTCCTTGACAGGTGCCGCTTAAGGTAGAGGACACCAGAAAGCATATAAGCTCGTCGCCGTCTTGCTTTACATCTTCAAACACCTCAACAAAGTCCTGCGGAGAGGGTTGAGAGGTCTTGGGGAATTCCTTGGCGGTTGCTTGAAGCTCATAAAATCTGTTGTTGTCAAGCTCGATACCGCTTTTGTATTCCACGCCGTCGATGTTAATGGTAACAGGCATAAAATAATCAATTATAGGATTTTCTTTACTGCAATCGGATGCAGAATCTACTAAAAATTTAATCATAACAATTTTCCTTTACAGTTTTTCTAAAAATTCGGCAAGTTCCTTAAGACTGCCGCTTCTGCAGGAGGGCATCTCGCCCTCGCAAATTAGACAGTCTGTTACAAGGTAGGTGGAAAGTCCTGCCTTAGAGGCTGCCTGTATGTCTTCTGCGGTATTGTTTCCTATCATTAGACATCTGTTTGGTGCAACCCCTAATTTTTCGCATATTTCGGTATAATATTTTGGGTTTGGTTTGCAGTAGTGGGAGTTGCTGTAATCGGTAACATAATCAAAATCCTTCGAGTTAAGATTCACCCAGGAAAGTCTTGCGTCAATAGCACATCTCGGAAAAAGGGGATTTGTGGCAACGACAACCTTGTTGGCAGCTTTATTTGCCAGACCTACTATTTTTCGTGAAAGTTCAGTTGGCTGTGTAAAAGCCTTTGCGGCATGAAATTCACTGTGATAGAACCTGTCGAAGGTAGGAATATGGTCATATACCTCTTTGCCGAATATTTCCGCAAATACAGTCCAAAAACACGTTTCGTTAGGAACCGAACCGTCATTTCTTACCATAGCCTCTACACCCTTCCACATTGCAGGGATAAGAGTTTCTTTAGTGTAGCCGTGACAGGACACAGCCTTTGTCAGCAGACCGAAATAACCTCGGGTAAACTCGTTATTATCCATCGGCAAAAGGGTGCCGTCCATATCAAAAAGAATTGCCTCATATTTCATAATAAGTCTCCTTTACAATCTATAGCCCGATAGGTCTATTTTATTCACAATTCTTATAAAATGCTCGGTATCCTCTTCACCGATAATATCCACTATGCCTTTAGCAACATCGAGGGAAGAGTTATGCACCTCTAAAAAGGTGTCCAACCTTTCGGTTACGCATTTTAAAAGGATTGTTCGTTTATCCTTTTTACCCTGGCATTTTGTAACAAGTCCCTTTGCCTCCAAAGAATTTATAGTTCGGTTGGCAAGAGATTTCAACATACCCGTTTCGCTTATTATTTCTTTTACTGAAATAAGTCCCTCGCCGTCCTTCATATAACTGCGGTATAATAGCAGCATAACTGTAGCCTCGTTGTACTGTAGCTCCTTGGTTATTCGGTTGTTTTTTATCATACCTGAAAGCTTTACCCAAGCTATAAGAAGCTTGGTGGCATTCGATAGGTCTGCCATTTTGCTCACCACCGTTAATCGTTCACTTTGTGAACTAATTTATAACGAGGTCATTATACTATGTTTGGAATTTTATGTCAAGAAACAATTTACAATTAATGAAAATGATTCATAATAAGTAATCTAACCGCTTTTTCGATTTTTCAATGTAGTATGTTGATTTTTCCCTTGACAAAGCAATGTCAATCTGTTACAATGTCCTGTGCTAATGACAAATTTTAGGTCTTAGCTCCTTGTTCTGTGAAAAGCACAGGACCATTAGACCGGAAGGAGGTGCAACGAAATGACTAACAAGTACGAGGCATGTATGATTTTCTCTGTAGCAAACGGTGATGAAGCTGTTGCTGCCCTTAAAGAGAAATTCGCTACACTTATTGCTGAAAACGGAACAGTCGAAAACGTTGACGAATGGGGTAAGCGTAAGCTTGCATATCTCATCGACGACGAGGCTGAAGGTTTCTATGTTTTCACAACTTTCACTGCCGCAGCAGAATTCCCTGCAGAGCTTGAGCGTGTTGCAGGAATCACCGAAGGTGTTCTTCGCATCATGATCACAAAAAAATAATTTGGAGGAGTAAGAAATGTTCAATCTTGTTGTTTTAACAGGACGACTCACCGCAGATCCCGAGCTTCGCTATACCGCGAACAATACTCCGGTAACTTCTTTCTCCATTGCAGTTTCCCGTCGCTATAAGGCAGGAGAAGAGGCTCAGGCAGATTTTATCAACATCGTTGCTTGGCGCCAGACTGCAGAATTTGTTACCAAGTACTTCCAGAAGGGAAGTATGATCGGCATCGAGGGCTCTATACAGACCCGCCGTTATGTCGATAAGGACACCGGCAAAAACCGTACCGCATTTGAGGTTATTGCAAACAATGTTCAGTTTGTAGAATCTAAACGCGACGGTGCAGCAGCTCCTGTTTCTGAAGCTCCGGCAAGCTTCTCTAACGCAGGTGCTAATGACTTCACCGATCTCTCAGGCGAGACCGATGACGATCTGCCGTTTTAATTTTTAATTTAACTTAATGCCTATATAATAAAATAAGGAGGCGCCAAAATGGAAAACAGACCTATGCGCAGAAAGCCTCATAAGAAGGTTTGCCACTTCTGTGTTGACCGTGTTGAGGTTATCGATTACAAGGACGTAGCTCGTCTTCGCAAGTTCATTTCTGAACGTGCAAAGATTCTTCCTCGTCGTGCAACCGGCACTTGTGCAGCCCATCAGAGAGCACTCACATCTGCTATCAAGCGTGCACGTCAGGTAGCTCTTCTTCCTTACGTTAATGACTAATTAAAACTTTTATAAAGCCTGATTTTGAATCAGGCTTTATTTTTTTACCTGAAAATTAAAAAATGTCAGAAAAATAAAATTATTTTCG
>JAZUNC010000191.1:0-9187 GCA_045603945.1 Acutalibacteraceae bacterium
CGAAAGCAAAAATATCACTATGCCGCAAGGCATAATATCACTCTGTGCGAAGCGCAGAATATCACTAATATCTTGCCCTTCTATTGTTTTTGTGCTTTAATACACCCAAGGCCGTGATGTTATGTCATTACAAACTGTAGAAATTAATTCTGTGGAAATCACATTTGATAAAGGAAAAACCACAGAGTATCGTACAGATTTTAACAAGCCTTGTGATTGGCAAGAGTGCAGGAATTATTACAAACATGTCGAGAATAACTTAGATCTTGTTGCGTTCTTAAATGAATTTGGAATTGATTATAATTGCACCGAAGAAGTGTTTTCTTGGGACTTAGGAAATGATAAGGATTCTTTGATTCACCACGAAGGATACTATGGTGTTTTCGGTAAAATTGAAGGCAATGAATTCAATCTTGAAAAGTTTGGTGTAAAAATTACCTTTCAAAAAGTCACTTCCGTTCCTTGCGATAGGACAGGAGATTATTTTTGGATATGCATTGAGGGAGATTTCCCTTATATACTTGATGAAGAAAGAGATTTACCTATCACTTTTTCTCAAAGGATTCAAAAGTCAAATATAATCAGTAAAGTTAAAGCTATATTTAGAAAAAAGTAAAGAAATCCTCGGTTTTCGACCAGTTCTTTTTCGGACACGAATGACAAAAGTCCAAGCACCGCAAAAGCGGAGTTTGGAATTTTCATTAAAACAAGAGAATCGAACAGGGCTGCAAAAAAGGGGCTGTCTCACTAACTTAAGTGAGACAGCCCCTTTTGTATATAGAATTAGAAATCAATCTTCATCAAACATAAGGAGTTTGTGTGGCGGTACATTAAGTACCTTTGCTATATCAAATAGCGTATCAAGCGATATTGCTTTGCTAATATTGGGAGCCTCAACGTGACCGATAAATGCAGGAGTACGCTCAATTTTTTCTGCAAGTTGCTCTTGTGTCAATCCACGCAACTTACGATAATAAGCAATCTTCAATCCCAACTGCAAATATTTCGATTCGTGTATCGTTTTCACATCATCACCTCACGAATATATTTTACCAAAATATATTTAATCTTTACAGGAACGAAAAAATATGATATACTATCTGACAGTTATAAAATAATTGCTATCAAAGCAAAAGGAGTATTAAATATGAGATGCGAAAACTGCGATTCTGAATACGATGGGGAATTTTGCACAAATTGCAACGGACTTCCCGATATACCACAAAATAATGAACCTATTAAGAAAACAGGAAAATTATTAGGTTTTAGAACAAATAAAATATGGAAAAAGATTGTATCAATCCTATATTTGATTTTCTGCTTTATTTACCTTTTAGCTGTTATAGGCACTGAAAAATATGTAAATATTACTAATTACGATTATTTAATTTCTCAAATCTGTGATTCGCTGATTTTTGTAATTATGATTACACCGTACATATTTTTATCTAATACAAAATTCAGAAATATATTGCCACTATTCAAAAAGCACAGTGTCGGTACAAGCACAATTGGTTTAATTATTGTTACAATTATTATCGGAGTTATAAGTGGAGTTATTGATGCTGCACATTCAGAAGAATTTTTAAGTGATAGAGAAAATCACGCTTATACTGAAACCGTTACAGAAGCTACCTGTGAGGAAGCGGGAGAAATTAAAAAGTTCTGCGAATACTGTGGCATATCCGAAATAGAAAGCATCCCAAAATTAAAGCATAAGAAAATTGAGATTTCAAAAACAGAACCATCTTGTGACAATGCGGGAGAAATACTCGAACAATGTGAAATTTGCAAAAAGGAATTCAGAGAGTCATTAAAGGCATTAGGACATAAAATGGCAGAAATCTCGCGCAAAGATGCAACCGAAACAACCGAGGGTGAGATAATCGAAGAATGTAGTGTTTGTGGGAAACAAAAGAAAACTATTTTAGAAAAAATGCAAACAAATAGTAGTACTAAAAATAGTTCGTCAGAATCTAAAACAAATTCAGAAGATAAAACCGAAAACAATTCTTCTACAAACAATGCCTCAAAGAATAATAGTAGCGTGACGAATAATTCTTCTAATCAAGTTAGTTCAAAAGAAAAAACTCCCGAAGAAATAAAAATGGAATATATGAACTCTTGTGATTATGTAGATTGTGAATGGTTGTTAAGAAGACCTAAAGATTATATCGGTAACAGATTTGTTTTTGAAGGAAAAGTATTTCAAACAAGCGTTGAACTATTTGGAGACTATAATATATACTTTATTAGAGTAAGTACAAATATAGGCGACCATCAGGAGAATATTATTTATGTAAAATATTTATTGCCTGCAGATGCTACAAAAATTTTAGAAGGTGACACGGTAAATGTATATGGAGAATTCCAAGGCGAGCATACATACCTTACTACCGATTGGGATAGCAAAACAGTACCATTAATAAAGGCAGAATATATCGATATAGTTAATCCGTAAATATTTAAAAATTTGTTTTATAATTATGTGAAAGGATGGTTACATTATGAAATGCCCTAAATGTGGTTCTGAGAAAATTCAATTTGGTTCGAGTACAAGCGGTGGAGGTTTTTCCTTTTCAAATTCTTGTTGTGGATACATAATGCTCGGTCCGCTTGGTTTATTGTGCGGTGCTTGTGGCTCAGGTACATCTACCGAAGAGTTTTGGATATGTCAAGATTGCGGAAATAAATTCTCAAATAGAGAAGGCAAAAAACAACAGGCTAAGGAAGAAGCAACGCAGAAACAAAAGGAACTTAATGAGAAAGAAGCCTATCAAGAATATATCAAAGGCAAACAACTAAAAGAACAGGCTATAGAAAAATACGGTAGCATTCAAGAGATAAATCGTCTATATTATGCTGCTCAGGGCGAAAAAGCAAGAGCCGAAAAAGCATATAATGCAGAATTTAAAGAATTTATTGATAATGGGGATGCCAAAATCAAAAAAATGAATAAGAGGGCAGAAAATGTAATTTCTGATGCAATGACTAATATAATAGCAATCAGTTTTGTAATTGCTATAGTTATTTGCTTCTTTGGTTTGTTTCCTTTGGCAATTCCTATTATCATATTAGATGTAATCTTGTTTTTAAACACCGTAATAAAAAATGCTTCCGCTACTACAAAAATTAAAAAAATGTTTTTCAAGTCCAATCCTAATGCTATGGATTTATATGAAAATATGAGACAAAGTGAAAAGGAATTTGAAGAGTTGGAAGCACTTAAGCAAGTCATTAAATATGTAGATGATTATGAATGGAAAAATAAAAAATAGTCCTATAAAAAAATCGTATGAATTGTTGTTTAAAATTGGATGTCGCGCAGGTTGTCACCAACGAGCAGACCGCAGTTTCTTTTTTAAAGATTATCAGTTTCCCGTATGTGCAAGATGTACAGGTGTGTTAATTGGATATTGTTTGACTATACCTTTTTATTTACTGTGTCATTTTTATTATCATCATTGTTTAATAGCGTGTCTTATAATGCTATTGGATTGGATGGTGCAGTATTTTAAGATTAGGGAATCTACAAATATTCGTAGATTGCTCACAGGTATATTAGGTGGTTTTGGTGTGTTTGGTTTTCAAATACTTTTAACAATAGATTTAATAAAACTGATATTTTAATTATTACCAACATTTCTGATAACAAAACTAAAAACAAGCACTAAAAATGTTAAACCGAAAATCCCGACCTCATTTTAAGGTCGGGATTTTGGCTTATATATCATCCCAGCATAACGTCCAGCAGCATCATTGTTGCGAAGCCGCAGACAATTCCCATTGTTGCAAAATAGGGCTGTGAGGTCTTCTTCTTCTGACATTCGGGTATAAGCTCGTGTACGGCTACTAATATCATTGCACCTGCAGCGAAGGACAGGGCATAGGGCAACAGCACCTCTACATAAACTACAAGCAATGCACCCAACACCCCTGCGACAGGCTCTACCATGCCCGAAGCCTGACCGATAAGAAAGCTTTTTCTTCTCGAATAGCCCTCTCTTCTCAGAGGAACAGAAACAGCCGCCCCCTCGGGAAAGTTTTGCAGACCGATTCCCACCGCAACGGATATTGCACCCAGCAGGCTTTCGGCGGAATAACCGCCATTTTGCAGTGCTCCGAAGGCAACACCAACCGCCAGACCCTCAGGAATATTATGAAGGGTGATAGAAAGCACAAGCATAGCAATGCGACTCAGCCGATCACTTTGCTCGCCCTGTGTATTGTTAGCTCTTTTTCTTGCCAGTGTAACTATCTTATCCGAAACCCACATAAACAGTGCACCGAACATAAATCCAAAGGTAGCCACTAAGTATGCAGGGAGTTTTGATATTGCTTCCGCACGCTCTATCGCAGGCTGTAAAAGAGACCAAAAGCTTGCCGCTATCATAACGCCTGATGCGAAACCAAGCATAAGGTCAAGAGCTTTTGGCTCGGGTGTTTTAAAGAAAACTACCGTTCCTGCCCCCAAAGCGGTTACAAACCATGTGCCCAGCGTCGCTATCAGTGCCATAAAGACAAAATTATCCATATTACACCTCCTATATCTATTTTATTTTATATACACAGGTAAGGTGTGTTATTTTTAGGCTTGGCACTATCCGTAGTGCTTGACAAAAATGCGGTTTTGTTATATATTTAAGTGGAATACACAGTGGAGAAGTATAAGATGAAACTTCGTGTTGCAGAACTGAATATCGAAATTCTTAACCGCGGAAAGTATATAGAACGTTTGTCAAGCAAATATATAAAGGACTTTTTAGAGCCCGATATAACCGTAAGCGTTTCTGATGAAGATATTACCGAGGAGCTTGGTCGTGCAGTTACTCCCGTAAGTAAGGCCTATGCCGAGGCTACTGCCGTCTATCGCAAGCTGGGTCATATTCTGCCGCAGTATGACGGTTATGTGCTTCATGCCGCTACCTTTGAGTTAAAGGGCAGGGGAATAGGCTTTCTTGCCAAAAGCGGAACGGGAAAAAGCACCCATATGATGAACTGGATGAAGCTGTTTGGAGATGAACTTCAAGTAATTAACGGCGACAAGCCAATAATTCGCATTAAAGCTGGCGAGCCCTATGCTTACGGCACTCCTTGGTGCGGAAAAGAGGGCTTTAGTCAGGACAAAAGCACCAGACTTACCGACATTTGCTTCATTGTACGCGATAGTGAGAATAAAACAGTAAAGCTTGAAGGTGCAGATGTTATAAAGCGTTTGCTTAATCAGATAATTGTGCCGTCAGGCAGTGAAAATATTATAAAAATCCTTGACCTTATCGACCAAACGGTAAAAAATTGCAATATATGGGAAATACATTGCAACACCGATATTTCTTCGGCAGAGGTGTCAAGCAAAACCATATTCGAGGTGAAATAATATGAAACTTAAAAATAAATATGTAATTCGCACCGTGGCAGATAAAGCGGTAGCCATAGCTGTCGAACAAGATGGCGAAAAAACCGACGGTGTTATTACCCTTAATTCTACGGGGGCTTTCATTTTCAGTCTTATTAATGAGGGTGTTGATGTTGCTGATATTGAAAGCAGGTTCTATGGGGAGTATGATGTTTCTAAGGAAGAGGCAAAAAAATCTGTAGAGGCTTTTATAGACAGTCTTAAGGGCTCGGGCCTTTTGGAGGAATAGTATGTTGCCTCGCGACCCTATGATGTTACTTAGCGTGGTAAACACAAAGCTTAGAGACAACTATTCAAGTTTAAGGCTTTTGTGTGAGGATTTAGACGAGAACATGGAGGAAATTATTCAGAAGCTCGCCTCTATCGATTACGTTTATGATGAAAAACTTAATAAATTTATATAAATAAAAGCTGATGTGTGTCTATGTTTTACACACATCAGCTTTATTTTTAAAGTTGTTTATACCTTTATAAGATCGTATTCCTTGCTTCCGATTCCAAGCTCGGCGGCGGCATCTATTGTCAGCTTGCCGTTGCGGGATTCAATTCTTTCTATAAGATGGTCCTTTCCAGGGTCGTCAGAGGCATAAACAAGGTCAAGACATGCCTTATCTATAGCAACAGGGTCTAAGGAGGCGAGAATGCCTATGTCTTTCATACAGGGGTCTTCTGCAACGGCACAGCAGTCGCAGTCCACCGACATATTTGCCATAACATTGATGTATGCCGCTTTCCCCTCAAACATTTCGGTTACAGATGAGGCGGCATCTGCCATAGATATAAGGAAGCTGTCATGGTCGCTACCCCAGAAATTATCGGTGTCGCCTACACCGTGTATATATTTTTTACCGTAGGAAGATGCAAAACCAATAGAAAGCTGTTTTATTGCTCCGCCGTATCCTCCCATAGGATGTCCCTTGAAATGGGAAAGCACCAGAATACTGTCGTAGAGGCTTAGAGCCTTACCCACATAGTTTTTCTGTATTTTCTTACCGTTTTTTATATCCAACACAAGGTCGGGACCTTCGCCGTCTAATATCTCGGTTTTAAAAAGCTCACACCAGCCATGCTCTTTAAGTGTTTCAAGATGTGCCTTAGTGGTGTTTCTGCCACCCTCGTAGGCGGTGTTGCATTCTACTGCCGTGCCGTCTACCTTGTCTATCATAGGCTTCCAAAAGGCAGGCCGCAAAAAGTTCTGGTTACCCTTTTCGCCCGAGTGGACCTTAACAGCTACTCTGCCCTTCAAGTCGACACCCAATAAATTGTAAAGCTCTACTACCTTTTCGGGGGAAATGTCTTTAGAAAAATACACCTTGGATTTCATACATAACATCCTTTACAATACTTAATATAATTATTATAAACTTATACTATTTTAGTGTCAATCTTAACATTTTGCAGTTTTACGCTAAAAGTCGGCAGGTCATATGCCGCGAAGCTCTGCATTTGGGACGTATTTTTTTGCGATGCTAAGCATTTCCTTTAAGACCTCAGGCTGGTGTGCGGAAAGACCGTCGCCTATAAGGTCGCCCGAATCTACGAAGTTTTGCAGGAAATATCTCTTTGCACCCTTAATGCGTTTTGCCAAAGCCTCAATGTCTTGGGTGTTGTGAATAGGGAAAACTACGGTAGTGCGGAACTCATAGTCAACCCTTCCGCTAAGAAGAAAGTCGATGCTTTCTTCTATGTCACAGGTGTCAAAGTTTTCTATACCTACCGTGATACCGTATTTTTCAGTTTGGTTTTTAACATCCATAGCAACATAGTCTAAAAGACCCTCGTTTACAAGAGCCTTTAGCTTATTTGGAAAACAACCGTTAGTGTCAAGCTTTACCGCATAGCCAAGTTCTCTTATTTTAATAATGAAGTCCTTTATGTCGTGGCGGAGCAGAGGCTCGCCCCCCGTGATGCAAACTCCGTCGAGAAGTCCCGTGCGTTTTTTTAGATAATCTAGTATTTCTTCCTCGGAATAGCTTTCCATATTGCTTCCTACTACCAGGCTTGCATTGTGGCAGAAGGGACAGCGTAGATTACACCCACCTGCGAAAAGGGTGCAGGCTACCCTGCCGGGGAAGTCTAAAAGTGTCATTTTTTGAAATCCATTTAATATCATAGTTGCCTCTCACAATATATAGTGTATAAATTGTACAGTATAGGGTATAAAAAGTCAAGAAGTTGTGGTGCCTTAAAAAATTTGCAGAAAAAGTATGCAAAGGGTCGAAACCCTATTAAATACAGGGTTTTTGAAGTTTTTTATCTGCATAAAATCCACAAAATATGCGGTATATGCAAAAAAATAAATACAATATCTTGTGATTTTGTCCTTGACAACACACTATATTGCGTATATAATGGTGGTACACGCCTTAGAAATGCTAAATTTTGAGAAAAAGAGGAGAAAAGTATGTACAATGTCGTAAAACGTGACGGAAAGGTCGTACCTTTTGACCTATCCAAAATCAGCACCGCCATTTTTCAGGCATTCGATGCCTGCCAGAAGCAGTTCAATCAAGATATTATCGACTTCCTTGCCCTGAAGGTTACCGCTCAGTTCGAGCCCAAGATAGAAGATGGCAAAATTGATGTCGAGCACATTCAGGACGCTGTTGAGTCTGTTCTTATTAAGGCAGGCTATGACGATGTTGCAAAGGCATACATCATTTACCGCCGTCAGCGTGAGAAAATTCGTAACCTTTCTGCCACAATGGTGGACTATAAGGCAATCGTTGACAACTATCTTAACATCAACGACTGGCGAGTTAAAGAGAACTCTACCGTAACATATTCCGTAGGCGGACTTATCCTCTCAAACTCGGGTGCAGTTACCGCGAACTATTGGCTCAGCGAGATTTATGATGATGAAATCGGCAACGCTCACAGAAATGCCGACATTCATATTCACGACCTTTCTATGCTTACAGGTTATTGTGCAGGCTGGTCACTTAAACAGCTTATTCAAGAGGGTCTCGGCGGAGTTGCAGGCAAGATAACCTCTGCCCCTGCTAAGCACCTTGCATCCCTTTGCAACCAGATGGTTAACTTCCTCGGAATTATGCAAAACGAGTGGGCAGGTGCACAGGCTTTCTCTTCCTTTGATACCTATCTTGCTCCCTTTGTTAAGGTGGACAACCTCACCTATCCTCAGGTTAAAAAATGCATCGAGTCCTTTATATATGGTGTAAACACCCCTAGCCGTTGGGGAACACAGTCTCCCTTCACCAACATCACCCTTGACTGGGTAGTACCTGCCGACCTTGCAGAGCTTAACTGTATTATCGGTGGTAAAGAGGTAGACTTCAAGTATAAGGACTGCCAGAAGGAAATGGATATGGTCAACAAGGCATTCCTCGAGATTATGATTGAGGGCGATGCTAACGGCAGAGGCTTCCAGTATCCTATCCCAACCTATTCTATTACCAAGAATTTCGACTGGTCTGAGACCGAGAACAACAAGCTTCTCTTCGATATGACCTCTAAATACGGTACACCCTACTTCTCTAACTATATTAACTCGGATATGGAGCCCAGCGATGTTCGTTCTATGTGCTGCAGACTTCGTCTTGACCTCCGCGAGCTTCGCAAGAAGTCGGGCGGCTTCTTCGGAAGCGGCGAGAGCACCGGTTCTATCGGCGTTGTTACCATCAATATGCCGAGAATTGCATACCTTGCAACCGACGAGGCTGACTTCTACAAGAGACTCGATCACTTGATGGATATCTCGGCTCGCTCTCTTAAGATTAAGCGCGGCGTTATCACCAAGCTTCTTGACGA
>JAZUNC010000192.1:0-22064 GCA_045603945.1 Acutalibacteraceae bacterium
TGCGGCCTTTGTCTGACGGATAAGTGCGGTGGCAGAAGCATACGCCTCGAAGCAGCCCTTTCTGCCGCATTTGCAAGGCTCTCCATCCATACTTATAACGGTGTGACCCAGTTCTCCGCCTGCATAGTTACTGCCCGAAAAGAGCTTACCGTCGATTATTATTCCACCGCCCACACCTGTGCCGAGGGTAATAGCGATAAAATCCTTCGTGCCTTTGCCTGCACCCGCTAAAAACTCACCGTATGCGGCGGCATTGGCATCATTTTCAAGATAGAAATCAACCCCAATGCGTTCCTTCATCATCTGACACAAAGGAAGGTTGTGAAAGCCTAGGTTGTTTGAATATGTGACAATACCCTTTGTAGGCTCTACAGCACCCGGTGTGCCAATGCCCATTTTGGAAATATCCTCCACGGTAAGTCCTGCATCTGCTATAGCAAGTCTTGCTGCCTCAGCCATAGAGTCACATATTTCGTCTGCGGGACGGGGCAAAGCGGTTTTAACCCTTCCTCTTCCCACAATAGTATAATTTTCATCCACAACACCGGCGGCGATATTTGTTCCCCCAAGGTCGATTCCTAAACGATACACGATGTTTTCCTCCAATTTTAACTTTGTTTAATTAAAGACATCTTCATCGGTGTTTTTTTGTTCTGCGGTCTGGTCTGCCATACCAAGACGGGAAAGAAGATCTGCTGCGGCATTATAGCCAAGCTTTTTCTGACGGTTATTCATTGCGGCAACCTCGATAATTACTGCGAGGTTTCGTCCGGGCTTAACAGGGATAGTGATAGAGGGTATTGCCATACCTAAAATTTCGGTGGTCTGCTCTTCAAGACCCATTCGGTCGTATACCTTATCGTTATCCCACGGCTCGATATTAATAATATAATCTATTTTTTCGGTAAGCTTAACAGCTCCTGCACCGAAAATTCGGCTTACATTGATTATTCCTATTCCGCGAAGCTCGATAAAATGTCTTATGTTATTTGGTGCGGCACCTACGAGAGATTTGTTAGACACCCTACGTATTTCCACTGCATCGTCGGCAATAAGACGGTGTCCGCGTTTGACAAGCTCGATAGCCGTCTCACTCTTACCAACGCCGCTTTCACCCAAAATGAGTATACCCTCGCCGTAAACCTCCACAAGCACTCCGTGACGGGTGATGCGGGGAGCCAAGCTCAGATTCAAAAAAGCAATAAGTGCCGCCATAAACTCAGATGTATTCTCTGCCGTACGAAGTAGGGGCACACCGTAACGCTCTGCCGCCTCGGCAAATCCCTCAAGCTCGATATTTCGGGAAATTATTACCGCCGCAGGAGAAGCAGCAAAGAAACAATCTACCAGCGTATTATATTTTTCTTTTTCAAAGCTCTTTATATAGCTTTCCTCTGCCCTGCCCACTATCTGAATTCGGGTATTATCGAAATACTTATAATATCCCCCAAACTGCAGACCCGGTCGGTTTACGTTGTTGTTTTTAACAAGTATGCTTTCGGGAGCCGAAGGCATATAAAGGGTTTCGAGTGAGAACTCTTTTATAATACGTGCCAGCTCAACGGTATATTCTGTTGCCATAAAAAATTCCGCCTTTTTTCTCATTTTACTATATTATATATTATAATAGCGAATTTTAAAAGATTTTTTTGATTTTTCTTGATTAAAATTATAAGAGAATATATAATATAAGTTGATATTTTATGTTTAAAGGATGTTTTTACTTATGAAGCTTGGTATGGTTGGACTTCCAAATGTTGGAAAATCTACTTTATTTAACGCAATAACAAACGCGGGTGCACAGTCGGCAAATTATCCTTTCTGCACCATTGAGCCCAATGTGGGAATGGTAAGCGTTCCCGACGAGCGTCTTGAAAAGCTTGCAGAAATTTATCAGCCCGATAAATTCACCCCTGCGGTAATTGAGTTTGTTGATATTGCAGGTCTTGTAAAGGGTGCCTCTAAGGGCGAAGGCCTTGGAAATAAATTCCTTGCAAATATTCGCGAGGTGGATGCTATTGTTCACGTTGTACGTTGCTTTGAAAGTGACGACATTATCCACGTTGAGGGCTCGGTTGACCCTGCCCGTGATATTGAAACCATAAATTTAGAGCTTATTTTCTCGGATATTGAAATTGCAACACGCCGTCTTGATAAAGCAACCAAGGCTTTAAAAGGCGACAAATCCTTTCAGGTTGAGGTAGATTTTCTTAAAAGGCTTATCTCTCATTTAGAAGATGGTCTGCCTGCAAGAAGCGTTGAAATTACCGACGAAGCCGAAACCGAAATTTTAAATACTACCTCTTTACTTTCAGCAAAGCCTGTAATATATGCCTGCAATATGAGTGAAGATGATTTTTCGGACATTGAAAACAACCCTCATTTTAACACTGTAAAGGAAATTGCCGCAAGAGAAAAGGCAGAAATTTTGCCTATATGTGCCGCGATGGAAGCAGAAATATCTGGCCTTGACGATGAGGAAAAGGTGCTTTTCCTTGAAGAACTTGGGCTTGAACGTTCAGGTCTTGACCGTATGATTCAGAAATGCTATTCCCTCTTAGGACTTATTTCATATCTTACAGCAGGAAAGCCTGAGGTCCGTGCTTGGACCATTACAAAAGGCACTAAAGCCCCTCAGGCGGCAGGTAAAATTCATACCGATTTTGAACGCGGATTTATCAGAGCTGAGGTCGTTGCCTACACCGACTTTATGGACTGCGGCGGTTCTATGGTTACCGCCAAGGAAAAGGGTCTTGTTCGAAGCGAGGGCAAGGAATATGTTATGAATGATGGAGATATTGTTCTTTTCCGCTTCAATGTATAGTTAAGATTTTTTATTTAATACTATATTAAATAAAAACATTTTAAGGAGAATATATGCCTCATTATTATTTTTACGGCTTTGACATTTATTATCTAACCCTTATACTGCCTGCATTTATTATTTCACTTGTGGCACAGGTTAAGGTTAAATCAACCTTTTCTAAGTATTCCCAAATGACAAATTCAGCAGGTATTACGGGTGCACAGGCCGCACAAAGGGTGCTTTCTGCCCACGGCGTATATGATGTGAAAATTGAAAGGGTCAGCGGAAGCCTTTCCGACCATTTTGACCCACGCACCAATGTTATCCGCCTTTCGGACACGGTTTATGATGCGACAAGTGTTGCCGCCGTAGGTGTTGCCTCTCACGAGGCAGGTCACGCAGTACAGTATGCTCAGGGCTATGCCCCGATAAAGCTACGTAACGCAATTATCCCCGTGGTTAATTTCAGCTCGAAATTTTCGTGGATAGCAATAATGCTCGGTATACTTTTCAGCTTTAGCTATTTGATTTTAGCAGGAATTATTCTCTTCTCCTTTGCAACTCTTTTTCAGATAATTACCCTGCCCGTAGAGTTTAACGCTTCTAAACGTGCGATGGAAACCATAAGAGGTGAATACCTGCTTCGAGAAGACGAACAAGTAAAGGGTGCCCGAAAGGTGCTTACCGCCGCCGCAATGACCTATGTTGCCGCTGTGGTTATGTCGATTGCACAGCTTTTAAGACTCCTTGCAATTTTCGGCAGAAGAAGACACTAATATTTTAAAGAATTCCTCACATTCTAATAAAAACTAAAGCTGCGGAGGAATTCTAAGTGAAAAATTATTTTATTATGTTCGGGCTTGGCGCCTTTGCCTATGGTCTTTTAGAGGTCATTTGGCGTGGATATTCCCACTGGTCGATGATGATTGCAGGCGGAATTTGTTTTATTGTGTTTTCACTGATTTCAGAAAAGCTAAAGGGGCTTCGCCTGTTATATAAATGCATTTTAGGCAGTCTGACAGTCACCTCTGTCGAGCTGATATTCGGCAGTATTTTTAACCTTACACTTAAAATGGAGGTTTGGGATTACAGCAATATCCCCTTTAATCTTTACGGTCAGGTATGTCTGCTATTCTCTGTTTTATGGGGATTTTTAAGCCTTGTTGCCGTTCCTGCTTCGGGTGCGGTTATTAGAAAACTAAACCTTGCAGAAGGGAGAAACTCTTATGAACTATCTGCACAGAGCTTGGGCTGAAATCAATCTTGATGCCCTTGTACATAATTTTAAACTGATTCGCTCAATGACCGATGCTAAAATTTTCAGCGTGGTAAAGGCAAATGCTTACGGTCACTCGGTGAATATTGTTGCCCCCACATTAGATGAGGCGGGTACCGACTTTTTTGCCGTATCCAACCTTGAAGAAGCAAAGGAGCTTCGTGCTTTGGGTATTAACAAGCCTGTACTTATTCTTGGATATACACCTCCGAACTGTGCAAAAGAGCTTTGTGAGTTTAATTTAATTCAAACGGTCTTTTCCTACGATTTTGCAAAGAAATTAAGTGACAATGCAAGAGAAAACGGAGTAACCGTTTGCACACATATAAAGCTTGACACAGGAATGGCTCGAATCGGGTTTGATTTCAGAACCGACGGTTTCAGAGAATTTGTAGAGACAAGAAGACTTCTTTCCTTGCCGAATCTCAACTTTGAGGGCGTTTTCACCCACTTCCCCGTAGCCGACGGAACATCTAAGGAAGACAAGGAATATACCAAAGCACAATACAGCCGATTTTTAAAGGCAATAGAGTACCTTGAAAAATACGGATTTGAGTTTAAAATTAAACACTGTTGCAATTCTGCCGCTTTTATATGCGATAGAGATATGCATCTCGATGCGGTCCGCCCCGGAATTATACTTTACGGACTGACGCCCAATGTAGGTCTCCACATAGATAAAGACTTCCTCCCTGTTATGTCCTTTAAATCCGTAGTTTCTATGGTAAAGACGGTAATGGCAGGAGAGACCGTCAGCTACGGAAGAACCCATACTTTTGAAAAGGATACTAAAATCGCCACCGTTACTGCAGGCTATGCCGACGGAGTGCTAAGGCTTTTATCTGATAAAGGAAGGGTGCTTATAAACGGAAAATATGCAAATATTGTTGGCAGAATATGTATGGATCAGTTCTGTGTTGATGTGTCGGATATAGATGATATTAAAGAGGGCGATACGGTAACTCTGTTTGGAGAAGGACTGCCCGTTGAAGAGTTCGCCGAATATGCAGACACTATAAACTATGAAATCGTATGCGGACTTTCCAAAAGAGTTCCCCGAATTTACATCAAAAACGGACAAGAGCTTGATATTTAGTTGGTTCTTCTTAACAAATCTTAAATATTTTATAAACTTTTCGCCAAATTATAACAAATTCTTTTCTTTTATGATATAATAATCTCACGAAACACTAATTAAGAAAGGGGCACGACTAAAAAATGAAAACTTTAATACTGACCTGCAACACAGGGCAAGGACACAATTCTTCTGCCTCTTCAATAAGGGATGTCTTTGTTTCAAACGGACAGTTTTGTGAGATTGCAGATGCTCTAAGCTTTTTATCCAAGCAGGCATCAAAAATCGTTGATAAATGCTTCACAGGCATTTACAGATATATACCAAAGGCTTTTGATAATGTTTATACCCACACAGATGCCCACATAGGCTCGCTCAGTGCGGCTGATTCGATGGTAACTGTTTTAAAGCCCGGCTGTAAACGCCTTTATAAGTATATAACCGAAAACGGCTTCGATAACATTATCTGTGTCCATCTTTTCCCCGCAATAATGGTTACTGTGCTTAAAGAAAAATATGCCCTTTCGGCAAAAACCTCTTTGCTCACTACCGATTACACCTGCTATCCTTTTACCGAAAAGACCGATATGGACCTCTATTTTCTTCCCCACCCAGACCTTGCTGACGAATATATAAAAAACGGCAAGGATAAAGAAAGATTGGTCGCCACGGGAATTCCTGTGCGAAGTGACTTTTTAAAGATGCCTTCAAAAGCTGATGCCCGAAAGACTTTAGGTCTTTTGCAGGATGCCAAAATAGTATTCATAATGGGCGGAAGTATGGGCTGTGGACCTATGGAGGACTTGGTGCTGCAAATATCAAAAAATGCAGACTCAAACACCAAAATTCTCGTTTCCTGCGGTACTAACGAAAAGCTTTTACGAAATCTTAATAAACACGCTAACGATAACACAACCGCGTTCAGCTATTCTAACGATGTTCCTACTATAATGGCGGCTGCCGATTTGTTTGTAACTAAGCCGGGCGGCATAAGCTCTACCGAGGCCAGTATTTCAGGGCTTCCAACCGTTATTATAGATGCAGTAGGCGGCTGCGAAACACCAAATTATAATTTTTTCACCGAACACGGTTATTTTTACGGAGTTAAAACTCCTACAGAGGTTGCTCAAAAATGTGCGGAGCTTCTTAATGACCCCCAAGAGCTTACAAACCGTTCCAATCTACTTCGCGAAGTTTTTTATAAAAACTCTGCCGAAGAAATATACAAAGCCACTTTGAATAATTAAAAATGACAAAACCGAGATGTGACATCTCGGTTTTCTTTTTACCATCTGCCGTGCATACCACCGTGGTGTTCCATACCGCCGTGATCGTCTATTCCTCCCTTTCCACCAAAAGAGCCATATATCTCAGAGGTCATTTCTACCTTCTCACTTATACTTCCCACCTTTATAGTATAGGTGTTGCCCTTTTGAATGTCAGGACTTGTTATTACTATGGAATTATACGATTTTTCGAATGTATGTGAAAGTATTTCCTTGCCGTTCTTGTCATAAACAGCAAGCTTCTGATTAGCCTGAACCAAACCGATATTCACCATTATAGCACCCTGACCGTTGGCAGAGGTGAAATTGGTTGCCATACCTAAGGCTCCTGCCGCCATAAATATACCACCCGACACGGTCGCAGACGAGCCATAATCCAAGGCACCATTTCCGCTGTTTGTGGGACCTGACACATAGGTTTCTCCGCCTGTAACGGTCAACTGACCGTTAGAATCTACTCCATCGCCCGAGGCGTTGATGTTAAGCTTACCGCCGCTTATCTTTACAAAGCTGTCGGAGGAGCCAAATTGGTCGGGGTGCATTGCACCGCCAAATCCGCTCTGGTCATTTCCGCCTGCCGCATTTATACCGTCATCGGAGGCAATCAGGGATATCTCTCCCCCTGAAACCATAACGGTATTACCCTCAAGACCCTCGTAGCTCTCTGTGATATTTATATTTCCACCGCATATAGTAAGGTCAGTTTCGGCATGAATGGCATCATCTCCGCTGGCGACTTCAAACTCTCCGTCCAAAACGGTAACTGCCCCGTTAGAATGAATACTGTCATCTGCCGAATCTATATTAAAGCTACCCCCTGATATAACCAGCTCACCATTGGCCTTTATGCCCTTGGTGCTAGCGGTATCGGCAGAATCAGTATATCTGTCGTAAAATCCAAAGCCGCCTATAATAGCTTTACTGCCCTCAGAGGCACCGCCACCTGACTTAATATTATAATCTCCGCCTACTATGGTGACCGTACTTGAAGCATCAACTCCGTCACCCATACAGGTCATATTAAAGCTTCCACCCGAACAGTAGTAATAGCCCAAGGCTGTGTCATCAACATTTTCGGCATGGATGCCGTCCTTTTCGCAGTTAACAGTAAGGCTTCCCCCTGCTATACGAACGCTGTCCTTACCCGAAAGAGCGTGACCCGCAACATTAATATCAAATCTTCCCTCTGTAATTATGAGGTCGTCCTTTGATACTATTCCGTGGTCATATTCGGTGGTAATGTTCAGACTGCCTGAGCCGTTTACCGTAAGATCTGATTTAGAAAATATGGCACCGTCTACGTTAGTATCGCCGTCTGCCGCAAACTCGCCCTTTACGGCAAGGGTATTAACTGAGCCCTCCATAAGATTTACAATAACCTTTTTAGCCTTTTTTACATATATAGCCGCACAGGACTGTGAGCTGATACTGATGCCGTTAAGATAAAGTATTACCTCAGCATTCTTGTCAGCATCCACAACTATTTGTCCGTTTTCAATACTTTCGGTTATAATATACTGCCCTGCCTTACCTATTGTAAGGGTCTTGCCGTCCAAAGCTATCTTGGTTGCATCCTCGCTTACCTCAGTCTTTAAATCCTTTTCGGAAAACATCTCGGACTCCTGCGGCAATTCTACCTTTAAGCTGTTACCTGTATCGCTGCTTGAAGAATTGCCTGAGCTTTCGCCGCCGTCCCTACAGCCTACCATAATAGTAGCTATCATAGCCACCGCCAATACTACGGATAAAATTTTACGATTAAAGTTCATTGAATCCGTCCTCTCTGCCGTTATATACTGCAACCTCCAGATTTCCGTTCCTCACTCTTATATCGTCAATCAGTTTCTTTTCGTCATCGATGTTTTTAAGTACAATTTCATAGCGAAGCTTAAACATACTGCCGAGATTTGTAGTCTTAGCCTGTACAAGCTTATGCGACGAGGTGTATTTTTCGAAAATGTCAGTAAACACCTCAGTATAATTCAGTTCTTCGGGAATGGTGATACGCAGAAGCCGTGCCTTGTCGCTCTGCCGTCCTACGTCTGCTAAGGTGTAAATAAGCATCGCAAGGCCTAAAATTACAGCAAACAGAACCGCAAATCCTAAATATCCCATTCCGCAAACCAAACCCGTTCCCATAGCAAGGAAGATAGCCCCTATCTCCCGCGCCGTGCCGGGAACAGAACGAAAACGTACAAGACTGAAGGCTCCTGCCACCGCAACACCTGCACCAATATTCCCATTTACCATCATAATAACCACGCATACTATTGCAGGGAGCAGTGCCATTGTTACCACGAAGCTTTTAGTGTATTTGGTTTTCACCGTATAGATAAATGCCAAAAAAGCACCTATTGCAAGGGCGGTGCCTACACAAAGCAGAAAGTCTACAGGGTGTATAACTCCGATTCCGGTAGTATCGAAAATTCCTTTAAATATGTTTTCCATAACAGTTTGCTCCTTTTTTAATCTTATATGCTGTTCCGTATTTTGAAAAGGGTGATTTGTAGACCTTTTGCTGTGACAGAAGTCTTAACATCCAAAGCGGTATAGCTCTTGCAGACTTAAGCTCCATTATCACCTTATCGGTAACAGCTTCACCGTATATCCCCTTTGAAAGGTCAAGGTCGGACTCCCTGTATAAAATATTACTGTCAAAGGTGACTCGAAATTCTTCGTCAAAATATGCTTTTCGGTGATAAGATATTACCATTGACGGAGAAAGCTTTTCATAATATCGTAAGAAATATTTTATCTCTCTTCCTATCTGAGTATCGGGCAGATTCCCCGATTCAAGACCCCTTAGTGCCTCACCGTAGGGCATAGACATTCGCCTTTTATATACCACAGAATCATACTTCTTTTTCAACTCTATGAATGCTGTAGTTTGAACATCGGGGACTCCGTAAGATCTTAGCCTGAGCTTTTCTTTATAATCGGGCTTATCAATAGAATTTCTTATAAGTCGACGGTCGGGCGTATCGTAATAAATATTAAGTATTTCAGCTTCTCCGTGCTCGTCCTTTTGCATATGCTTTTCTACCTCGTCTATAAACATTTCTGCCTGAAAAGCACTGAGGACATATTTAAGCTCGTACCGCTTAAATATATTTTTCGCTTTCACCCGAACACCTCCTTTAATATTTATATAATACTCTTTAAATTTGGAGAATTTTTTAACAATTTGTTCACAATTATGTTTTTTATATTAAATCGGGCAAAAAAGCCTGTATTTTTCTGAAAAGTATGTTATAATATTTCTAATTTAATTTTGAGGATGTTTAAAATGATTCTTTACGGAAAAAATGAGCTTTACAAGGCATTTATGAACGACTCGGAGGAGGGTCTTTACACCCTGCTTGCCTTTGCCGAGAAGTATGCACTTTCGGGAAATCTTATAAAGGCAAAAATCGCTTGGCTTATTATGATGGACGAAAATCCCTTTTCGCTGTCTATAGAACGAAACCTTTCCGAAGGCAGTGCGGAAGCCTACGCAAAAAGAGATATTGCAGAGCTTAGAAAAACCTTTTTCATTTCCCCAAATGACGATATTTTGGAAAACTACTTACCTATCAATAAGCGGATTTCGGGCGAGGAAAAGCGTATCAGTCTGCTTATAAAAAACTTTTCTCTCCGCCTCGACCAAACCGAAACCGAAGACGATTTCTTCAACGAGGTTAAAAGCTTTTACGTAAAATACGGTGTGGGTATATTTGGTCTTAATAAGGCATTTTGTATGAAGGATGACGGCAGTATCACTCCTGTTTCCCACATAAAGAATACCACCTTTAACGATATTTACGGTTACGAATCCCAAAAAGAACGGCTTATTGCAAATACTGCTTCCTTTACCGCAGGCGGCGGTGCAAACAATGTTTTGCTCTACGGCGACAGTGGAACAGGAAAATCCACCTCTATAAAGGCTATTCTTAATATGTTCTACGAGTCGGGGCTTAGAATGATACAGATACAAAAACACCAATTTGTACATTTAGGTACCCTTACCGAACAGCTTAAAAAACGCAATTATTACTTCGTGCTTTATATGGACGACCTTTCCTTTGAGGACTTTGAGGTGGAATACAAGTATCTTAAGGCGGCTATTGAGGGCGGTCTTGAAGAAAAGCCCGAAAATGTGCTTATATACGCTACGTCAAACCGCCGTCACCTTATTAAAGAAACCTTTACCGACCGTGAAGGCAGCGACGATGTGCACAGAAATGAATCTATTCAGGAAAAAATCTCCCTTTCCGACCGTTTCGGCCTTTCTATTTTCTATCCAAAGCCGATGCAAGAGGAATATTTCAATATTGTTCTGCATTTAGCCAATCTTCACGGTGTAACCATCGACCGCGATATGCTTATTGCCGAGGCTCGAAAATGGGGAGTAAGTCACGGTGGTTATTCGGGCAGAACAGCAACACAGTTTATAGAACAGCTTTGCATAACCGAAAATCCATAGAACTAAAGCTTTGCTTTTAACAGTAAAAAATCAGCAGATATGTATCTTTAAATACATATCTGCTGATTTAGTTTTTATGAAATACTATGTATATCAGGCGGCTGCAGAATCAGCATCCTGTGAAGAAGAGTTCTCGGAATTGCTATCCTCTGACTCGCTGTCCTGTTCCTCACTGTTTCCTAAGTTGCTGTTTTCGGAGCTACCTTGGTCGTTACTGTCCTGAGAATCACTATTCTCAGAACTACTGTTTTCAAAGCTGCTTTGTTCGTCGCTGTCCTGAGAGTTACTGTTTTCCGACTCGGTTTCTGTAGAGCTGCTGTTCTGCGAACTGCTACCTGTACTTGACGTACTGTTATTGTTTGTACTGTTATTATTTGTACTATTATTGTTATTATTACTGTTATTATTGTTGTTACTGTTCGAGTTTGAATTGTTGCCGGCTCCGCTATACCAACTGTTTTTCTCGACCCCGTTTTGCTCCATATACTCTTCCTGTGTCATTCCGTCATAGATAACCGCATGAATTATTTTTTCAGCATAATCTAAGTCGTAATACACTACAGAACCTGCATAGGAAACATAAAGTCCGCCGTTTATAACATATTTAGTTTGAGGAACACGGGTTTGCTCAAACTGCACCTTGTTCCCCAGAACATGGGTAGCAAGAGAGAGCACCTCATTAAAGCTGAGAGATGTTTCAAGATGAGGAAGAATTGCTTTTACAAGTGTGGGATATTTGCCGATATCGGTGGCAAGTGCCTTGTTTAGCAGTTGTTCCATAACCACCCGTTGACGGTCGGTTCTGCCGTAGTCGTCCGCAACACCTTCTGAGGTAGATACCTTACGAATACGTGCCCAAGCAACTGCCTGAATACCTGTAAGCTTCTGTTTGCCAGCCTCCTTGACATAGTGATCTTTGCCATCCATACCAAGTATGTCAGCCTGCTCGTTAACGCTTTGGTTAAGATTTTTAAGCTCACGCTCTAATACCTCAATTTCTATTCCCCCGACAGCATCGATGATTTCTGCCATACCAAAGAAATTAACTGTAGCATATTCTTTAATATCCAAGCCGAAATTTTGGTTTAGGGTTTTTATCGCAAGAGATGGTCCTCCGAGAGAGTAGGCAGAATTAATCTTTTGAGGTCTTTTATAACCAGGTACCTCTACAAAGCTATCACGCATTACAGAAATAAGCTTTATATCCCCTGTGCCTGTGTTTATAGACAATATCATAATAGAGTCTGAAAGGCCTTTAAAGGCTTCTTGACCCGATTCGCTTCTCGTATCTATGCCAAAAAGAGCAATATTCATAATCTTATCGTCTATGGGCTGGATTTGGTTGATTTCGGGGTCATCCAGCTCCTTATGGTTATAATCCTTCATAATATCGAGAAAAATGCCTAATACGATTCCAATAAGTATCGCTAAAACAAGAATAATCGCACTAAGTGTAATTACAAGATTTCTTTTCTTTTTAGGCATAGCAAGAAAGCTCTTTTTGATTCTTTCAAAAAAAGTTGCAAAAGCATTTGCCTTTTTTCTTCCCTTTTGGGGCTTAGATTTAGTATGTTTTGCCACGTGTTTTCCTGATTCTTTACCCATTTTCAGCGTCCTTTTCTTGGTTCGTTCAATTTATTTTAACATAAATAAACAAATAATTAAAGTGGTTATTCAAAATTTTAACCAAAATTTAATATTATGTCAAATCTGTAAGAATTTTATAGATTTCGCCTTTTTTAATTCCTGTCTCTGCCGATGCGGCTTTTGCCGCCATAGAGGCTGAATTTCCGTTTTGCATATAATCCTTAGCAATTTCTACCGCCTCTTTAAGAGTATACTCGGTTTTATCATTAGTATTATCGTACCCCTCTATAATAAGCACATACTCTCCTCTTGGCTTATTTTCATCAGAGTACATATTTACCGCTTCACTTAAGGTTGTGTGCACAACCTGCTCGTGAAGCTTAGTAAGCTCCCGTATAAGAGCTATTTTTCTATCACCGAAAGCCTCGTACATATCCTTAAGCGTTGCAGGAAGCTTATGAGGAGCCTCGTAGAAAATCATTGTACGAACTTCTTTTTTTACCTCGTTTAAATGAGCACGGCGGCTGGGCTTATTTACCCACAAAAAGCCTTCGAAACAAAAGCGTCCGCTTTTCATTCCCGAAATAGCAAGGGCGGTTATCAGGGCAGAAGGACCGGGCACCGACTCCACTTCAATTCCGTTTTCGTGGCACATTCGCACCAAGTCCTCACCCGGATCGGAAATAGCAGGCATACCTGCATCCGAAACCAGTGCACAATCCTCACCGCCGAGCAGACGGGTAATTATATCTCCTCCACGCTGCATTTTGTTATGCTCGTAATATGCGAGCATAGGTTTGTTTATATCAAAATAATTGAGAAGTTTTACGGTAACACGCGTATCTTCAGCGGCAATAAAGTCAACCTTTCTGAGAGTTTCTATGGCACGTGGTGAAAAATCAGACAGATTTCCTATAGGTGTTCCAACCACATAAAGTTTTCCTGCCATCAGATATGTCCCTCCTTATACGGTCCGTAAATTTTAAGCATTTCCTGGCTGAAATTTCCATTTTGGTCATATACAAAAAGTGATGGCAATATGCGCAGTCCGCTTTTCGCATCTCTTTTGCCCTCCACCATTATGAGCCAGGGCTCTTCGCCCTCCTTTTTACAAACGGCACGAAGGCGCTTGGGCTCAACCCTGTGCTTTCGCATAAGGCAGAAAATATCGGTGAGCCTTTCGGGTCGCTGACAGATACACAGATTTCCCGAAGATTTCAGAAGTTTTGAAGCAGTTTCAATAACGTCCTCAAGGGTACACATTGTTTCGTGACGGGCAACTATGTCACGGTCGGACAAGCTGATTATCCCTGCACCACTTGCCTTGTAGGGGGGATTACAGGTGACAAGGTCAAAACTGCCGAAGGGCAGTTTTCCCTTTAGCTCTTTAAGGTCGCTGTGAAGGACGGTAAAGCTCTCTTTTGCATATTCCTCGGCTGTTTTTTGAGCGAGCGAAACCGCTTCATCGCTGATTTCGACCCCTACCGAATTCTCCGTTATTTGGTCGCGAAGCAACAGCATTGAAATTATTCCGCAGCCTGCACCTAAATCACAATGCTTTTTAATTTTTTTGGTTTTTGCAAAATCAGCAAGCAATACCGCATCGGTTCCAAAGGTGTGGTTTTTTGAAACATTTATGAAAAAACCCTTTCCAATAGGCTCCCTCTTCATAATCTGCCCCCCCTTTAAAAAACACCTATTTTTTTAGGTGTTTTTTAACTTCTGCTCCATTTTACACCCTGAGGGGTGTCTTCAAGAACGATACCCATTTCCTTGAGTTTATCACGGATAGCATCGGCGGTTTTAAAATCCTTTGCCTTGCGGGCGGCGGTACGCTGCTCGATAAGGGCTTCTATCTCTGAATCTAAGGTTTCGGTCTTACGATTATACACAATACCTAAAACATAGGTAAGCTCATCAAATACCTTTATTGCCTCTTCGATAGCGGCTTTGCCTGCACCTTCGGCGACCATAGTATTTATTTCACGCACCATAGAGAAGAGCACACCTATAGCATCTGCGGTATTAAGGTCGTCGTCCATAGCATCAATGAATTGTTGCTTATACTTCGCGAGGAATTCGGGTGCATTTCCATCCTCTGACGCATTTTTAAGGGCAAAATCAAGATTATCGCGGCAGGTATAAAGACGGTCGAGAGCGTTTTTACCCTGCTCGATAATATCTGTAGAATAGTTTATCGGACTTCTGTAGTGGGAAGAAATCATTAAATATCTGATAGGCTCGTAGCCGTATACATTTGCCACCTCACGAACGGTGAAGAAGTTATTTAATGACTTGGACATCTTGCGGTTATCTACATTGATATAACCGTTGTGCATCCAATAACGGGCAAAATCACAGCCGTTAGCACACTCTGACTGAGCAATCTCATTTTCGTGATGGGGGAAAATAAGGTCCTGCCCACCGCAATGAATATCAATAGTCTTACCTAAGAATCTGCCTGCCATTGCAGAGCATTCGATATGCCAACCCGGTCTTCCCTTGCCCCAAGGAGACTCCCAATAGGGCTCACCCGGCTTTGCCGACTTCCAAAGGCAGAAATCCATCGGGTCCTCCTTTATCTCGGTTACATCTATTCTGGCACCTGCCTCTAAATCGTCAAGAGGCTGATGGGAAAGCTTGCCATACTCATTGAACCTTTTAGCACGGAAATAAACATCACCTTTAGACTCGTAGGCATAGCCTTTTTCGATAAGAGATGTAATAATATCCTGTATAGCATCAATATTTTCGGTAGCCTTGGGATGGACGGTAGCCTCACGAACATTGAGTCCTTTAGCATCGGTCCAGAATTCCTCTATATAACGCTCGGCTACCTCTTTTACGGTAATTCCCTCTTCGTTTGCCTTTTTAATAAGCTTATCATCGATATCTGTAAAGTTCTGAACGAAATTAACGGTATAACCACGCCACTCAAGATATCGGCGAAGCACATCAAAAACGCACAGAGGACGGGCATTACCGATATGAATAAAATTATATACGGTAGGTCCGCAAGCATATATACGCAGGGTGTTTTCCTCTAAAGGGATAAGCTCCTGTTTATCGCGGGTAAGTGTGTTAAAAATTCTCATATTATTTACCTTCCTTAAGCTGTTCTATTTCTTTGTTCAGTTTAAAAATTTCGCCCTCTAAGCGGCATATTTCCTGTTGAACAGGGTCGGGTATATGGATTTGATCCAGCGGCTTTACCTTTTCCCCATTAAGACGGACAACGCGGGCGGGAACACCTACAACGGTAGCCCCCTCAGGCACCTCTTCAAGAACGACCGCACCCGACGCGATTCGGGCATTGTCCCCTACCTTAAAGGGACCGAGTACCTTTGCACCCGAGCTTATCATAACATTATTTCCAATAGTGGGATGGCGTTTACCCATATCCTTGCCTGTACCTCCAAGAGTAACCCCTTGATATATAAGTACATCGTCCCCTATTTCGGTAGTTTCGCCGATTACCACGCCTGTGCCGTGGTCAATAACCAAGCGTCTGCTAATGGTGGCACCTGGGTGTATTTCAATCCCTGTTTTTCTTGCGGCACGCTGAGAAACATAGCGAGCAAGGAAAAACCAACCTTTTTTATAATAGAAATGAGCACGGCGATACATCCTTAGTGCCTTTACACCCGGATACAGAAAAAATATTTCCAAAGAGTTTCGTGCGGCAGGGTCACGGTCTTTTACCGCCTGAATGTCTTCACGAATTCTTTCAAACAGCATATTTACTCCTTTCTTACAAACAAAAAGAGCCTCCGACGGATATACTCCGACGGAGGCGGTAATAACCACGGTTCCACTCCTGTTTGTAGCTCGTCACCTTAACGCGGTGTGGTCGCACAGAAAATACTAAAATTTCCTTTCTGTGTGCTGGCGGGTGCACTTCATATCAAACCTGACCCAAGGCTTCTTTCAGCCGATGAAAGCCTCTCTCTGAGGGGGGTATAGATACTACTCTACCCGATAAACGCATCAATATCTAATAATATTATATCGATTTTTTTAAGTTTGTCTACTATTATTTTGCGTCGCTGACAAAGTTTTTATTGTCAACAAGATATATAACACCCGAAATCACGCAAAGAACAGCGGAAATCCAAAGGAGCACTGTAGTTGCAACCGATAAAACAGCCGATATTATACCAACAAGCTCTGCCGAAACGCCGAACATTGCAAGAAGCTCTACAAACTGCTTTGCGGTAAGGGCAAAGATTATTGCAATCATCTGAAATACGGTCTTAAGCTTACCCCAGATGTTTGCGGCAATGACCTTCCCGCCTGCTGTCACAGCAATAAGACGAATAGACGATACCATAAATTCGCGGAAAAGCACAATAAATGCTATCCAGACAATGCCGTAGCCTATATCAAGAGCTATAAAGCCCAAAAAAGCCGCGGTTGTAAGCATCTTATCGGCAAGGGGGTCGAGAAATTTGCCGAAATCGGTAACAAGTCCCCTTTTGCGAGCAATTTTTCCGTCAAACATATCGGTAAGCGATGCACCGATAAATATGAGCAATGCCACAAAATAGTGGAAAGGAAAATCCCACACTAAGGTCAGCATAAATATTGGGGTAAGTATTATTCTAAGAACTGTAAGCTTATTTGGTAGGTTCATCTGTTCTCTCTCCTAACAAGTCATATTCCAAACAATCGTTTACCAGAACATAAACATATTCTCCGATAACAAGGGTTTTATCCGAGGTAAAGAAAACCTTTCCGTCAATTTCGGGGGCATCTGCAGTACTTCTTCCAAAGTAACATTTGATATAGTCATCCCAACCCTCGATTAAAACCTCTACGATGGAGCCTATTTTTTCTTCGTTTTTCTCGGCGGCAACGGTCATCTGGTCGGCCATAATAAGCTCCATTCGGTCGGCTTTTACCTGTTCTTCTATCTGGTTTTCGAAGGTTGCCGCTATAGTATCCTCCTCAGCAGAATATGTAAAACAGCCCAGCCTATCAAAACGGGTTTCCTTAATAAATTCGTGCAAAGAGCAGAACTGCTCGTCTGTTTCACCCGGAAAACCTGTAATAAAGGTGGTGCGAAGGGTTATATCGGGAATCTTTGTACGAATTCTGTCCACCAGAGCGGTAAGGCTTTCTCTATCACCCTTACGGTTCATACGTTTAAGTATTTCTTGGTCGGCGTGTTGAAGCGGCATATCAAGATAATGCACCAGCTTTTTCTCGCTTGCGATGGTATCGAGCAGTTCATCGGTGATTCGCTCGGGATAGGTATAGAGTGTGCGTATCCAATGAAGCTTCTCCACCTTGCAAAGCTCTCGAAGTAGCTCGGGGAGCATAGATTTTCCGTAAATATCTTCACCGTAGGCGGTGGTATCCTGACCCACCACTATAAGCTCGGTAACCCCCTCGCTTGCAAGCCGTTCGGCCTCTTTTACAATGTCCTCTATCTTACGGCTTCTTAGTCTGCCCCTTATTTTAGGGATAGCACAATATGTACAGCAGTTATCGCAACCGTCTGAAATCTTGATATATGCTGAAAAAGGATATCCGCCTAAAAGCCTATCGGCATTAAGATCTAAATCCTCTTTAGGGCCGTAGGAATTTTTTGCATTGCCCTCAATAGCGGCTTAAGTAAGCTCGGCAATTTTGCTGTTAGAGCCGATACCGACCACCAAATCAACCTCGGGTATTTCCTCGGTGATATCGTCTTTATATCTTTCGGCAAGACAGCCTGCTACGATAAGTGCTTTGAGATTTCCGTCTTTTTTATATGCGGCACATTCAAGGATATTCTCGATAGCCTCTGCTTTTGCCGATTCGATAAAACCGCAGGTGTTAATTATTATTGCATCTGCCTCTGCTTCTATCGTCGATATCTCGAAACCTGCCGTACGTAATGCCGCAAGCATCATTTCTGCATCCACTTGATTTTTAGGGCATCCTAAGGACACCACGCTAACCTTGTACGCCATTAAAATTCCTCGTTACAGTTTATTTCTTCATTATACTCTTTAAATGCATCTTTTATATCCGAAAAGGAGAACCCCTTACGCTGTAGTGCGGCAAAAACCTTTTGCACACCCTCTCCGGTTTCGAGCTTTTTGAAGTATTTAGTTTCTATAAGCTTTTTTATCTTTTGACTTTCGTCCGAATTATCCTCCTCGATAACCTCTTTAGCAACCGATGAGGGTATTCCCTTATTTGTAAGCTTATAGTATATTTCCCGTCGGGAGATGCCCGATGCACTCATATATTCGGCTAAGCGACGGGCATATCGCTCATCGTCGATAAGGTCAAGCTCCCTCATACGCTCTACAGCGGCGGCAGAGGCTTCTTCGGAAAATCCTCCCGACACCAGCTTATCATACAGAGCCTTTTCAGAATGGTCTCCTCGGGACAAATACCAAAGGGCACGGGATTTTGCCCGTTTATAATCCGAATCATAAAGCAGGGCAATCGGGTCATCAATATTGACGCCCGATTTCAAGTCCCTCATTATTACAATTTCAGTATCTAAAACAAGCTCGCTTCCGTCCTCAAGCTTTAAGGCGGTAAGACCTTTTCTTCGATTTTGAACTGCGATTATCTTCATTAATCGTCAACCGCAATATCAATATTTACCTTTTTGCGGCGGGGTGTGGGTGCAACCTCGCGAGCAGGTGCTTCTGCCTTAGCAGGCTCTTCCTTCACTTCCTCGGTGGCGGTCATAGCAGCAACTATCTTTGCCTCTACCTCGTTTGCAAGCTCGGCATTCTCTTCGAAAAGTGCCTTTGTATTATCGCGTCCCTGTGCAAGTCGGGTATCACCGTAATAAAACCAAGCGCCCGAACGCTTTAATATATCAAATTTAAGACCTAAATCTACAATTTCGCCGATATGGGAAATTCCCTTACCGTACATAATATCGAACTCTGCCTCGCGGAAGGGAGGTGCTACCTTGTTTTTTACCACCTTAGCACGGGTGCGTGAGCCTATCATCTCGCCGCCAACCTTAATAGTTTCAATACGGCGAACATCAATACGTACAGAAGCATAGAACTTAAGTGCACGTCCGCCCGTTGTAGTTTCCGAACTGCCGTAGATAACACCTATTTTATCGCGAAGCTGATTGATGAAGATGGCAATACAGTTAGATTTTGAAATAGCACCTGCCAGCTTGCGAAGTGACTGTGACATAAGACGTGCGTGAAGACCTACATGGCTATCACCCATTTCGCCCTCTATTTCTGCCTTGGGCACGAGAGCCGCAACCGAGTCGATAACCACAACATCAATAGCACCCGAACGCACAAGAGCTTCGGTAATTTCTAAAGCCTGTTCGCCTGTGTCGGGCTGAGAAACGAGAAGCGAATCTATATCCACACCAAGAGCCTTTGAGTAAACGGGGTCTAAAGCATGCTCTACATCTATAAATGCCGCTGTGCCTCCTGCCTTCTGTGCTTCGGCAACAACATGAAGTGCCAGAGTCGTTTTACCCGAAGATTCAGGTCCCTAGATTTCAACAATCCTGCCTTTTGGCTTACCGCCTATACCCAGCGCATTATCAAGAGCGATAGAACCTGTTTTTATGTGTTCTACCTGCATTCCGATATTTTCGCCCAGACGCATTACCGCACCCTGACCAAACTGCTTTTCTATTTGGGAAAGGGCGGTCGCTAAGGCTTTATTCTTATCATCTGACATATTTATTACCACCTTTATGATTTATTACATCTTTATTTTATGCTGTTTGCTGTCCCAAAAACAACCCTTTGAATTCCGATAAGGTCGGTTTTGAAAGAAATATCTACAAATCCTTCGGCTTTAAGAATATCGGCTACCGTTTCTGCCTCTTTTATACCAACCTCAAAGGCAAGCTTTCCGCCGTGAGAAAGTGTATTCTTCCAATTTTTGGCGATAACCCTGTAAAAAAACAGTCCGTCCTCTCCACCGAAGAGTGCGGTATGGGGCTCGCTTAACACCTCACGGGACAAATCTTTTTTATCGCCGTCGGGAATATAGGGAGGATTACTTACAATAAGGTCATACTCCCCGAAAGGCTTTTCGGTAACGTCCGCCATTACTGGCTTTACGTTTTGGGCACCGTTATAATCAATGTTTTTAACCAGATACTCATACGCCCCTTGGTACTTCTCGACTGCGGTAACCATAGCCTTTGGCAATTCTTTTGCAAGACTTATTGCTATACATCCGCTTCCCGAACAGAGGTCGCAAATTTTCGGGGACTTATTATTCTTTAACAGCTCGAGTCCTGTTTCTACAAGAAGCTCGGTATCCTGTCGGGGAATAAGCACGCCCTCCCCCACAAGAAACTCGCTTTTGTAAAACCACCATTTACCGAAAATATACTGCAGGGGTATTCCCTCTCTGCGTTTTTCGGTAATGTGGTCAATCTGCTCCTTGTCTATCTCTGCACTGCTCAGGCCCAGTCGGTTCGGCTCGGTTTTAGCAAGCTGAGCCACAATCAGCTTTGCCTCGGTTGCCGCCTCGTCAGAAAAGGGGGTTAACGACTCTGCGGCATATTTTACCGCTTCGCGTACATTCATCACCATTTTGCCTCTTCTTCGTTTTCGGGAATAACCTCATTCATTGCGGCAATAGCGATTTCTATCATAGAATCATCAGGCTCTTTAACGGTAATACGCTGTATCCAAAGACCAGGGGTAGCCACAATTCGGGTAACTATATTATCATATCTGCCGCAGACCCTTATAAGCTCGTAGCCGATTCCGCATATTACAGGCACAAGCAACAGCTTTATAATAGTACGAAGCCAAAGCACACCCTTAAGCCACGGAACGATAGCGTCAAGAATAAAGGTCACAAAAATGCTTACTATGAGCATAAGTATCATAAAAGATGTTCCGCAACGGGGATGAAAACGACTCTGCTTTCTAACATTTTCTACCGTTAGAGGGAGTCCTGCCTCATAGCAAAAAATAGTCTTATGCTCTGCCCCGTGGTACTGAAACACACGCTTTATGTCCTTCATATATGAAACGGCTATCATATACCCGAGGAATATGGTAATTTTAAGTATTCCCTCAAAAAGGGATTGTATGGGAGACAAAACTCCGCCCACAAGATAGTTTACACCCTTAAACACCAGCGACGGCAAATAGATAAACAGACCTACGCAAAGTATTACAGCCAAAACGGTAGCTACTATCATAATTACCGTCATAAGGGCACTGTTTGATTTATTATCTTCCTTTTTCTCGGCTTTTTCGGTCTTATTCTCTTCCTCTTCAAGCTCGTCAAGATAGCCTGAGATTTCTGCCGAATCCATCATAGCCTTATAGCCTACTACCATAGACTCTACGAAGCCGACCACACCGCGAACTATAGGCCATTTGAATATAGGACACTTATCCTTGAAGTTTTTGAAGCTTCTTTCGCTTATATCGATACTACCGTCCTTTTTACGCACCGCCATTACAGTACGCTTTGGACCACGCATCATAATTCCCTCAATAAGTGCCTGACCGCCGATGCTTGTTTTTTTACAACTCATTAGTTTCTCCTTCGGATAATTCTTCTTTGGGTTCCTCCAAAACAGGTAGAACTATAGTTACGGTTGTACCTAC